>CALKRK010000240.1 GCA_937989675.1 uncultured Arenicella sp.
GCAAAAGTTAGCCAGCGAGTAGAAGCAATACATTTATATTCTCAGCTATTGGAGTATGCATCCATGAGCTCCAGTAGCTAGAGTCTTCAATGGCAGTTGCAATTAGCAACTATCACAAGATAAAACACATCGCTTATATTAGAATTTAGCGCTGACAGTAACGCCATTATAGTTCAGACAATTCTCGACTCTCTTACGTTGCACCAATGACATTTCATCCAGCGGAGAGTATTGAAACTCAGTATGCTCATTGCTTAAACTAATCGTAGCCCCCTCTTCGAGTTCGCATTTAAAAATAAATACTTGTGAGTTAAAAGCGCTGTGATAGTAAACGCCACTTAGGTATTTCACTTCGATGTTACAAGCGAGCTCTTCCCTACATTCTCGAATCAGCGCTTCGTGAATTGTCTCCCCAGCCTCCAACGCACCTCCAGGTAAACCCCAACCGAACTCACCATAGTTCGCTTTGAGCAGCAGCACCCGATTCTCGGCATCACAAATCACCGCGTGCGAACTCAAACGAAACGTATCATTGAAAGCCATACAATTCCTCCGAAGCTAGACGTGCCAGTGTGCATCTTAGCAAGCTTTCACACACCATAAGGGTAGCTAAACACTAGAAAGTGAACCGCATTCAAAAGAAAATGCGCCAAGATCGCCCCTTCTATTCTCCCGGTTACTCGATATGCCAAACCATAAACCACACCGGCTAGCGTCGACAAAGCCACGTACTCGATGCCACCCGCAATATGAGCAATTCCAAACATAAAGCTGGCAATGGAAATGGCTACTAGCGAAGCGTGTTTGGATTTTATTCTCTCTTGTAGTTCACGCTGAATAAGCCCTCGAAACAACACTTCCTCGGCAATCACGGTAAAGAATAGATTCTTTAATGCCCAAGGAAAGAAAACACGGCTTGGTGTCCAGTCAACTCGCGCATAGCCAAACGACAGCCCAATCACAAAAACAGCCGACAAACCTACAATCAAAATAGGTATCACACCGCGAATGAAAGAACTCAATTCAGCCCAAGAGCGAATCAGATGCGGATGAAAAATCAAACCCAATACTAATAACCCATAGAGCGATTTGTCGTAGTTGAACCAAATTGAAAACGGTGCACTGTGTTCATTTAATCGGTGCGCGCCTAAGTACTCTTGGTTGTTAAAGCCAGGCAGAACGTGTGTGCCAAATAGCACGCCTATCACTATCAGTATTGCTAGCGCAGCGTTGGATACCCACCCAGCCTTCTGATAAAAGAACAGTGTTACTAACAACACACCCAAAGAAAGCAAGGCGTTGAAACCCAATGACCCGGCATACAAACCAATAAGCAAAGACAGCATCAAAGCGCATTGCCATAACCAGGCAGGCTTACACCACAACAAAAGCACACAGAGCACGACCAGCCAAGTCAGTGTCTCAAAGCCAAGAATCATCATCATGACCGTAAACTACCAAATCCATCACACACTTCCTAGATAAAACAAAATCGCATCGTCTGTGTCAACAACGTAGGAAAGACTGCTCATCGATCAAGTTGCTCGACATCATTATCATGGCTCTCTGAGTAAAATCGGCCGCTTTAAATCATTCGGAGTTCACCACGAAATGTCTAACTTATCATTAAGAGAAACCTTCCCCCAATTGGCTTTGCACGCGGGGGTTTGGGAAGGCTGGTATCGCTACATTGATGTCGATGGAAATCAAATCGATGCGCATAAATCTAAACTCGTCTGTCGGCTGCCCGAGAACCAACCTGATCTCTATCATCAAACCAACCATTATACTTGGGAAGACGGCACAACGGATGTTCGTGATTTCAAAGGAAACGCATTTGAGAACAAGCTGATTTTCGACAATGACATCATAAAAGGCTGGGCAGGCGAGGTGACGCTGGATGAAAATCGCCGAACCATGATGCTGCATTGGGAACGAATGGGCGAACCAGGCGTCTACCTTTACGAGATGATTCAAATTTCAGACTGTAACAATTTCCGAACTCGAGTTTGGCAATGGATTGAGAACGGTCAGGCGACGCAACGCACTCTAATAGATGAGCATCGCGTATCTCATGATTGGCAAGGCCACTAAAGATTATCGGCTTTTTTTCTATTTAGCTGAGAGAATTTGGCGCTCCCTGCACTATTAAACCAGATGCGGCGATTTTGACAATGTCATTTAGCCGAGAAAGACAACCACAAAGGCCTACTCCAACCCTAGGCCTTTGCCTAGGGACTGCGGTACTCAGGGATGAGTCTTTAACTACGGCGGCCACTATTGGCTCGCCGTTTTTTTTGTGTTCGCTGTCAACCTTTGGCGTGGCCATACGTTATTATGAGAATGATAACGCGTACCATTTTCCTAAAATAGTCAGGAGGTTCGTCTGAGCATAGCGCCACCGTTGGCCTACCTTTCAATAGAACAGTTTTTTATTGACGTCGAAAAAAAGGCCTTTCATTTTGCACGATTTGCACTGAATCATCATGAGCAAGCACTTGATGTAGTGCAAGATAGTATGGAAGCTATGCTGAGGCATTACGCCGACAAGCCGCAACAGGAATGGCACGCATTGTTTTTTTCGATTGTTCGAAACAAAGTCAACGACATAAGGCGCAAGCAAAAGTCTCGCTCCAGCGTATCGTTAGTGAGTGAGCTAAGTACCGCTGATACAAAACAAGACATTATTGAAAAAACACCGAGTTTATTACAAAGCCCTGAACAAGGTATTGTGAACGCCGAGCTATCGTCTACACTGAACAATGCCGTTAATCAGTTAGCCGAAAGGCAACGCGAGGTGTTTCTGCTAAGAGAAGCCATGCAGTACAGTATCAAAGAAACCTGTGAGTTGCTTGACCTAACACCGGGCACAGTAAAACAACATCATTTTCGCGCGCTAAAACAACTTCGTAAACTGTTAGCCGAGGTATGGTCTGATGACTAAACACATAGACACGCATCAACTTCTGGAATACCGCTCAGGTTTGCTAGATGAATCTCCTAGCGAACTAACTCGCATAAAAAGACATTTGGCAAGTTGCGACAAGTGCCGAACGCACTGGCAAACCCTCGACACCCAATTCACCCAAGCAGCACATAGCGCTGGCGAGCTTGATGAGCAAAGCCTAAGTCAACAGCTAGCGGAACGACGCCTTGCCGCGCTCAAAAACGAATCTATAAACAACCGGAAACCACCTTATGCATCCATTGCGGCCGGATTAATTGCGACCGTTGCAGTTGGTGTCTTCGCCTTGCAACAATTTCAGAACACAAGCTCAGAGTCAATCACCCCCTCAGCGACACAAGCCGCGGAGAAAACCGAAATTGAAGAGCTAGTTAGCTCTGTCGACTTCTTTCTATGGATGGACGAAGTTGAACAGCAGGAGTCTGAAGGGTGAAGCCATTTATTGTATTAATACTTGCTGGATTCGTGCCACTAAGTCCGCTCGCGTACAGCCAGGACCAGAATAAAAAGACACAAAAATCTGAAATCATTGATCGTGTCGATCAACAACAATTGGAGGCCAATGCGCCACAATGGTCCGACCTTCAACAAGAGCAGCAAGCACTATTGGAAAACTTGGCTGATCAATTCGATTCACTACCAGCAAAACGTAGAACCGTACTGGCAAAAGGTTCAGAACAATATCTTACGCTCAACACTGAACAACAAAAACGTCTGCGCGCTATGGTGCGCAAATTTCGCAAAATGAGCGCATCGGAAAAACGCGAAAAGTGTCGCCTCTACGCGAAAACACATAAACAAGTGCCTTTCTTTTGTGAGGATTTCTTAGTGATCAAATAACTTAGTATCTGCGTCAACCTCTAAGAGAGTCGCACGTTATTAATAGTAACAAGCATGAAACTGTTACATAACCAAGAGGTCACACCATGAAACACGCACATATAATAATCACCTTAAGCCTCGCTCTATTTGCGATGCAAACAAGTTACGCGCAAACTGATCGAAAGCATGTAGTGAAAAATAGCGATGGCTCCGCTAAAGGCTGGCGTCAAACGATTGATGCTGACGGAAACAAGGTTCAAACACAACGCCGACGCGATGCAAACGGTAACAAAGAACAGCGTAAAAGAGCGAACGATATTGACGGTGATACAAAAAAGGCTCGGGGCCGGCTAAAAGACGGCAACCAGTATCGTGCGAAGGGCATCAATCGCGCCGACGGCAGCAAGGCTCGTCGGGCAGGGAAAAACTCAGCCAATGGCAAGCGAGTTCGCTTTGGGGGCAATAAATCACCTAACCGTAATGGTCAAGGCAGCAACACAAGGCGCTCCGTAAAGCAGTTTCCGTAAACTCTCTAACTGCCTAACTCCCGATACACTTTCGAGCTGGCTTCAAAATATTGAGCCAGCTCACTTTTTACACCACTGCATCGTAATCAGCTGTCGCCGATCCTTAACGACTTCTACCAGCCCAACTGCAAACACCTCAAGCATCAGTACTCAAATTTCGTGCCTACATACTCATTTTTTGAAAATAATGCAGCCATGATGGCCACAATCAGGTAAAACAAGAGTTTGTGATAACTCAATAATGGTTCAGGTCGAGATCAACTCATGCTCTCACTCAGCAAATAATGTTAATCGAACGGGACGACTCACTAGATCAACTCATAAACAGGGCGCAAGAGCTAAGCCTCGGGCGCGGCGGTGTTGCGCTCGTCAGCGGCGAAGCTGGCATTGGTAAAACTTCACTGCTCGAGGAGTTTAAACGTCGTATCCACACAGATTATGACGTGGTTTGGAGCGGCTGCGACCCGCTTGCCACACCGCGCCCATTTGGCCCGGTTTACGATATCGCCGTTGGGCGCTCAAGTTCAATCTTGTCCTTACTCGAAGAAGGGGCGTCGCCATCAATCATTTTTTCAGCCTTCTACGGTTGGCTCGACGGCATTTCTTCACCGATGATTATTGTTATTGAAGATATTCATTGGGCCGATAACGCAAGTATTGACCTTATCAAATACCTTGCAAGGCGAATTGCCTTTGTAAACTGCATGCTAATACTGAGCTTTCGCGATGACGAACTTGGCAACCTGGACGCATTGAGCGGTGCTCTTGAGGTGATGCCCTCGGCGCATACCAGCCGCATTCGGATTCAACCTCTATCAGAAGACGGTGTAAACCGCCTAGCGCAATCGGTAAACAAGGAGATTAGAAACCTACACAAGATTACCGCAGGCAACCCATTCTTTGTAACCGAATTACTGGCCACCGAGGATGTCAACGCCAGCGCTATTCCAGCCTCGGTGCAAGATGCCATCAACACACGCCTTTTTAAACTAGTTCAACAAGAACGGCACTTTCTAGAAACCATCTCAGTTATTCCAAGGGCCATCAGTCAAACATTAATAGAAAAGTTAATCGGCCCAACGGGCGAGACCTTTGCATTGGCCTGTGTGGCTCGAAAGCTCCTTGTAAGGAACGGCAATGGTGATTTTAGATTTCGCCATGAGCTTGCTCGGCTCGGAACGCTATCACGAGTGGCGGTCAACCAACAAAAGAAAATTCACGCGCGCGTGCTCTCTGCATTAGAAGAAGTTCAACCCGACGCAGAGCTGGGCGCTCTGGTGCATCACGCCGCTGGTGCGTTTGATGCTAAACGCGTTCTAAAATATGCACCGTCCGCAGCAAAAAATGCCGCCGCCTTAGGCGCACATAGAGAAGCAGCCTCATACCTCGGGGCCGCGCTGAGATTTGTCGAAGATGCGAGCACCGAACTCGCCGCTCAACTCTACGAAGATTGGGCTTATGAAGCCGGGCTCGCGCTGCGTATCGATGACGAAGTTATCGAGGCTCGCAAGCACGCTATTACGCTTTGGCGAGCAGTTAATCGCAACGATAAAATCGGTGAAAATTTGCGTTGGCTATCTCGGTTACACTGGTACCGAGGCGAGGCCGTCGAGGCCGGGCACTATGCTAATGAAGCAATACGGGTACTCGAGAATTCACCACCATCGAGTGAAAAGGCCATGGCTTACTCTCTGCGTTCGCAACTTGACATGTTGAACGACCGTATGGACGATGCCATTAAGTGGGGGCAGAAAGCATTAGAGCTTGAGCGCGAACATCGTAAACCTGAAGTCAGAGTCCATGCATTGAACAACATTGGTTCGGCATTGCTATTGAGGGGCGACGAACAAGGGGAACCGCTACTCAGAGAAAGTATGCAAATCGCGATTGAGCACGACCTGCACGAACACGCTGCGCGCGCATTCACTAATTTATCTGACTACTTCGTGCGCTATAAAAAATTAGATGCCGCCGAAGAAGCCACCTCGCAGGGCATAGAATACGACACGCGCTATGACCTTGAATCGTGGACATATTATTTAGTTGGAATTCAAGCACAGTTGCGCCTTGAACAAGGCCGCCTGCGAGACGCCGAAACCATCTCTGAAGGTGTGCTGGGTTTAAAACAATTGACTCTTTTGATGCATCTTCCCGCCCTCAGCGTTCTTACCAAAGCGCAACTTAGACTGGGCAATCCAGGCCACAAACAAAGCCTCGCGAAAGTGTTAGAAAATTCGTTCGCGACAGATGAGTTTCAATACATTATTCCGGCTCGCTTAAGCGCGATTGAATCCGCCTGGTTTGATAACAATACCGATGCCGCATACGAGCAACTCAGCCAACTAATTGAACTCGATGAATCGCTTCTAGATCATTGGCGAGCTGGTGAAATCGCCGCTTGGGTTCAGCGCTTTAACTTTGACCTTACTTTAAAATGCAGTTTGCCGTTAGCTAAACCATATCGACTGGAATTGGAGCAACAACATGAAGCCGCAGCCGAGGAATGGTTATCGCTTGGCATACCCTATAGTGCTGCACTCTGTTTATTAAATGCAAGCGAACAAAAGTTGCCAAACCTGTTACCACGAGCATACAAAATGCTGGATTCGATTGAAGCCAAAGGGCTACTCACAACGGTAAGATCTAAAGCAAAAGAACTTGGCATACTTAACCAGCTACCAGGCGTTCGTCGCGGCCCCTACAAAGCCAGCCGCCAGCACCCACTTGGCCTGACAGGCAAAGAACAGGAGATACTCATGCACATGCTCGAAGGCACTAGCAATAAGGACATAGCGACCGCTCTGTCGCGTTCGCAACGCACTGTTGAAAACCATGTATCGTCGATTTTAGGAAAACTCAATGTTAGTAATCGTTTGGATGCCGTACTAAAAATCCAAAATGAACCTTGGCTGCGCCCTAAACAAAGCGCAAGTTAGCCAACTTTATTCTATTAAGCCTCGTCTTCTGCCAACTCCGAAGAATCGACATAAGTATTTCAGCAATCAACTCTAACAACAAACCCGCATTTCTATAAAAACTCTTCGTCGTTTAGGGGAACATTTTTTACTCCAGTGTATAAACTAAGTTATTGATGACAACGGAATATAAAGTGTGAATCTGTAGTCAGGTCAACCTTACTGACCAACATTTTATTAGCTGTGGCGTACCCTTGGCGGCACCTTGGCGTAACGATTTGCAGCCATCTCGGTGTAAGTTCATTTGTGAAACTTATATAAGGTGGTTAATAATTATGGATATGAAAGCAAAGTCATCACTCATCAGAAGGCTCAGAGCAGAACGTTTGTGGTCACAGGAGCATTTAGCGCAGGTTAGCGGGCTTGGGTTGCGAACAATTCAACGAATCGAAACACGCGGCAGCGTATCTCAGGAATCGATAAAAGCGCTGGCATCCGTGTTTGAAGTCACCCCGGAGGAGCTAGTCTGGCGAGACGGTTCTTATCAGACATATAAACACCGCCAGTGGGGCATCGTTACTTTAGCGATTATTCCACTATTTGTATTCACGATATTAATGATTGAAAACATCAGCCAATCAATGCCACCAACGTTGTTGGGGCTTCTATTTGGTATTCTCACAATCACAGGCATCGTGTTTAGTTCGATGACAATTGAGGTTAACGAAAGCGAGCTCTCATGGTTCTTCGGCCCTGGATTTTTTAAGAAACAATTGCAATTAGAAGAGATAGGCGATTGTAAAAAGGTTAAGAACCCTTTATGGATGGGGTTTGGTATTCACGCCTTTGGCACCGGTTGGATTTACAACGTATCTGGCCTGCTAGGCGTCGAAATTGAATTAAAGAGTGGCGCGTATATTCGCTTGGGAACCAACGAACCCAATTACCTGGTCAACGCCATCGAGGATGCGAAAGACAACTCTGCTTAGAAGCTCGCATAGTGTTAAGTAACTTTTCTTAAGATGGGGTCAATGCTAAGGTTTTACGCGCCTCGCCGGGGCCAATACTCATCACGCGTTTAAAGGCTTTAGAAAACGATGCCTCACTCTCGTACCCCGTTCGCAGGGCTGCCTCATAGGTACTAATACCATCATCAACCAACCAGCGATAAGCCTGAGTCATACGCCATTGAGTAATGTACTCCATAGGCGATTGATGCACTATGTCTTTAAACAATGAGGCAAATGCCGAACGAGACATACCTGCAACGCTTGCCAAGGACTCAAGCGTTAGTTTTTCACCGCCACTTTGGTGTATACGCTCCATCGATTTACTTATCTTTGGGTGTGAGAACGCTGCAAACACACCTGACTCGGTATCTACGTGATCTCTCAAAAGAATATAAAATAAACAATCAGCCAATCGATTGAGTAACAAATTAGAGCTCATATCTGACTGCCGAGATTCCTGTAGCATTAAAGCGGCTAACTTAGCACTCGCTGAATCTCCATCACGCCGCACTACAATATACTCAGGTAGCTGACGTAATAGTTTTTCAAACAGCGGATGCTCGTGCCCAAAATCGCCACACACCAAGCCAGTTGCATCGCTTTGAATAGGCTCTGTAAACGGCAATGATTGAGATTGATTAACGGGCACGGTTTCATCTGGCTTGCCAGTCGCTCGATGTTTCGAATCGCTTGGAAAGTAAACGGCGTCGCCCTCTTCCAATCGAAACGTCTCGTTACCTACCTCCACATGACAAACTCCGTAAGTAACCAAGTGGAACGTCATCCGACCAGAACCAGATGTATCGACAGCCCAGGCGCCACAATACTGACCATTATGAAAAACATTAGCTTGTACTTTAAGAGTGGCGAGCAGCTGGGTTAACGCAGTCATGGATGATCGGTCAGACCTCTCGGTTGATTAAACACAGGCGTACGCTGCAACACTCATCACGGCATCAACATTGCCGAACAAATTAAACTTATGCGCTTAACTGGCGTTGGAGCAAAATACGAAAATCAAAATAGTCTAGCAGGTCTGATTGCCGTTGCAACGTTACTCTTCAGCGCACTTGGCGAGGCAGGTGCGCATAAAAAAAGCCGCTAAGCGGCTTTTCTTCTTGAAAAATATTTGACTAAATCGTCGTATCCACCGATGTGTTTATCACCAAAGAATATCTGCGGCACGGTAAATCGGCCACTACGCTCGATCATTTCATCGCGCTTTTGGTTATCGAACTCCACATCTACTTCAGTAAATTGGATGCCCTTCTTGTGCAATATCTGCTTAGCTCCGCGGCAGTACGGACAATAATCTTTAGAATAAATCGTCACGTTCTTCATCACTTTCCTCCTGATGCATAGCATCGTTTCTGACAATGAAATTATAGTTATTCGGCTATTTAGCCAATATGTTTGATTTGCCATCGTTTATGTCCAATCGTATCTCTGACTTCTTTGATTAGCATAAATAATGGTTTTAACGCGCGTTCCTACAGCGTTATGATGAGTAACAAAAATGGAGAAGCCTTTAACAACATGAGCACACAAAAAAACGCATTCGATGCGGTCATCATTGGCGGAGGCCATAACGGGCTGGTGTGTGCATACTACTTGGCAAAAGCAGGCTTAAGCACTTGCGTGTTAGAACGCAGTAGTGACGTAGGCGGTGCTGCAATCACAGAAGAGTTTTACCCAGGTTTTAGAAACTCTGTAGCGTCTTATACCGTTTCCTTACTGCAACCCAAAGTCATTGCAGACATGCAGCTCGAACGGCATGGGCTGAAAATAGTATTACGCAAAATAGATAATTTTTTGCCCACCGAAAACGACTATTTGTTAACAGGCCACAACGGTTTAACTCAACAAGAAATCGCCCGGCACTCGAAGCGTGACGCCAAGGCCTATCCACAATATCAAACCGCATTAGAAAATGTCGTTGACTGTTTAAGAAGCTTTCTGTTGATTTCACCACCGAACGCTGGTGGAGGCATAGCGGACTTAATCGCCGTAATTAAAGCCGGGCGTACGGCAAGCAAACTGTCTTTAGAAACGCAACAAAATTTACTCGACTTCTTCACTAGATCAGCAGGAGAGATTCTAGATCACTATTTTGAGAACGAAACCGTCAAAGCACTGTTCGGCTTCGACGCCGTTGTTGGTCATTTTGCCTCACCCTATGAACCAGGCTCGGCCTATGTGCTCCTGCATCATGTGTTCGGCGAGGCCGCCGGAGTACGCGAGGCGTGGGGGCATGCAATCGGTGGCATGGGCGCAATCACGCAAGCCATGCGCAAAGCCTGCGAGGAACAAGGTGTAAGCGTTCTAACTGACTGCACAGTCGAGCGTATTAAGCTAACTAATGGTCGCGTATCAGAGCTTGTAACGCCGCAAGGGGTATTCCAAACAAAGCGCATTGCTTCATCGGTGCATCCGCAAATTCTATATCAACAGCTCATTGATAGAGAAGACCTGCCAGACGCATTCGCAAACCGAATCGAGCGTTACCAATCTCATTCCGGCACATTTCGCATGAACGTGGCATTAGACTGCCTCCCCTCGTTTACCCAGGAGCCAGATAACCCTGACTACTTGACCTCCGGTATTATTATCGCTCCTAGCCTGCAGTATATGCACAACGCTTGGTCCAGCGCGACACAAGGCGGCTGGTCGAAACAACCCATTGTTGAAATGCTAATTCCCTCAACCTTGGACAGCACCCTAGCACCGGCAGGTAAGCACGTAGCCAGCCTATTCTGCCAGCAGTTCAGTTACACATTGCCAGACGGTCGATCATGGGAGGAAGAACGTGAACAAGCAGCAGATCACATAGTCGAAACAGTAGAGAAATATGCGCCGGGATTCAGCAAGTCGATTATAGCAAGACAAGTGTTATCGCCATTCGACCTAGAGCAAAAATTCGCCCTGATTGGCGGTGATATTTTCCATGGACGCATGAGCCTTGATCAATTATTTTCGGCACGCCCAATATTAGGTTACGGCGCTTATCGTTCGCCCATTAAAGGCTTGTACATGTGCGGTAGCGGTACACATCCCGGAGGCGGTGTTACTGGCGCGCCGGGGCATAATGCTGCCCATCAAATTTTAAAGGATAACCGTTGGCCAAAGCGCTTCTAGTCAAATTCGGCGCTCTGATCGTATAGCGAATCTAACATGATCTGAAATTTACGCTATGGAAAATATCCAAAGTGACCGTATATATATAGCTATCAAACACTACCCCCCTCAACATAAAAAAGGAGCATATTTATGAAGTGTCATGAAGTAGATTACGAGATATTTGGCGACGACATGCAGATAGTCGAGGTTGAACTCGACCCTAATGAAGTGGTTATCGCCGAGGCCGGTGCCATGAACTACATGGAAGACGGCATTCAGTTTGAAACCAAGATGGGCGATGGTTCCAAACCAAGCGGCGGCATTATGGATTCCTTACTCAATGTGGGTAAGCGCGTGTTAACTGGCGAATCGATTTTCATGACCCATTTTAGTAATCATGGCGAGGGCAAAAAACGCGTGGCGTTTGCAGCGCCTTATCCAGGCAAAATTATTCCCATCGATATGAACGAATTGGGCGGCGAATTGATTTGTCAAAAAGACGCCTTTTTGTGCGCCGCTTACGGCACATCGTTAGATATCGCGTTCCAACGTAAACTTGGGGTGGGTTTCTTTGGCGGTGAGGGCTTTATTTTGCAGCGCTTGCGCGGCGACGGGCGCGCATTTGTGCACATTGGCGGCACCGTCATTAAGCGCGAACTAAAACCCGGAGAGACCTTACGCGTGGATACCGGCTGTTTGGCAGCGTTTACCAGTGGTGTAGATTACGACATCGAACGCGCCGGCAATTTAAAATCCATGGTGTTTGGTGGCGAAGGTTTATTTGTAGCCACCTTGAAGGGCCCAGGCACCGTGTACTTGCAAAGTTTGCCATTTTCTCGCTTAGCAAATCGTGTCATTCAAGCCGGGGGAAGCTTTGGCGGCAAAGGTGAAGGCTCGGTATTAGGTGGCTTGGGCGACCTGTTTGGCGACCGTTGAGTCGCTCAGCAGCATGTATAAAATGTCACATTAGCGCACTCTCAGCGCAAGGGTGATACCTTGCGCTGAATGAGACGATTATTCGAATACCTTCGTTTGGTACTGTTTGTCGGCGGTGTTTTAGTTGGCATTCAGATACCCACGTTTGTAGATCAATACGGCAAACGCTTGGACGCACATTGGCAAGAATCACAATTGAGCCTTAAACAATTTCAACTCGATGCCGATAAATACTTCTCTGGTGATTTAAGCAAGCTGGTTCAACACTACCAAAGCTCCTCAGACCCGGTGATCAACGACGGTGGGAAGAGCATCGCGCGATTGCAGTCGCGCCACAACCAACTTAAAGAAGCACTGAGGCGCTTTGCCGAAAATCAATTTAGCCCATTCATCGAAACGCTTATTAAACCGGTGCCTGAGATTAGAACTGAAGCGTGGTCAAACTACAACTTCATGATTGTGCTAGAACCCTTTGCCGTGATTTGGGGCCTAACACTCGGCCTACTGTTTTCATTAATAGTTGAAGCCTCGCTTGCCCTTCTGGCGTTAGTGCTGGTGCGCCCCTTCCGACGCCGCAGAACTCGAACTATGCGGCGCTTCTGATTTCCAGTTCTTTGCAAGCTCCTTTACCACAACGAAATTTAGTAAGGGCACAGTCACACAGCACACATTCTGCATTAAAAAAGGCCGATGTGAAATCGGCCTTTTGAAACAATTTGAACTAAGTTCCTTACATGAATTTAGTCGCGCCGAAAAACGCCACGGTACCAATACCAATCCAATAAAAAATAGCCAGCGTTCGACCAAGCCGCAATGATTTCTCCAGGCGGTTTTCGGCTTCTACATTCGGGCCTTCCGCTAAGATCCTAAACAAGGTTGTCCATTCGCGCATAATAAAACGCAAGATCAAACCAATAATTAGCAAAACGGCAAATAAGCCCAACTTAATCGAAAACCACTTTTGCATTTCTCCAGCGTTAAAAGGGCCGTGACCTAGCAATGAGGTAATAGCGGCCACTAACATTAGCGGAATAAGCACAAAGCGAATTTTTTCATCTAACTTGGTGAGCATCAAGCCTCGGTCTGATTCTCGGAAAATAAACGCCGCCCAGCAAATAGCCAACCAAAGCGCGGTTAAGCACCACATGCCTACTAAGTAACCACCGCTGTAGGGTTGTACGCCCCAAAAGTAACCCATGTGCAAGCCAATTGGCATCAGCAATATGATGCCTGTGCGCGCAGGTATGTCGATAATGTACGCGGTCTCCATATGTCGCTTACGTTCTTCCATGCTGAGTTTGCGATTCACAACGTGCCGCGACGTGTGGAAAATACCCCATTCACCGCCCAACCAATAGACCATCGCGATTATGTGTGCCCATTTCAGCACTGCAAGAGTTGTAATGCCCATAATATCTCGTTTATCCGAATAGTGTTTGTTTATGCTATAATGATATACCATTATATCTTATATGCAATTTGGTACAAGACATCTCTCGCTATTTGAGCTCCAAATTTAGCGATATTTGTTAAATTCCGCTTTAATCACAGCAACCTTACGCTGCAATTGATATATCATTAGGACATTCAAGAAAGTTGGCACAAAATTGATATTCACAGGAAACAAATAAATGACATCCGCATTGGACACCCTATTTAGTAAGCGCCTTCGAGAAGGCCTTAGTTCAGAAGCACCCACCCCCCTATATTTCCAGCTTTTCAGCTTGCTGAAGGGCCTAATTCTGGATGGCACATTGCCTTACGGTGAGCGCATTCCAACCGAAGAGCAGCTGGCCAAAGCTTTTAATGTTTCGCGCATCACAGCTAAGCGTTCAATGGACGAACTAGCTAAGGAAAACTTAGTTGAAAGGCGCAGAGGCAAAGGCTCACACATCATTTATAAGTACACGCCAAAACCTGTACAAGCGCCCTTAGTCGGCATGCTGCAAGAAATCGAAAGCATGGCCCGTAATTCACATGCAACCGTTATCGAATGTAACCTGATGACGCCGCCTCGCTCGATACGCGATGAACTTGAACTGAGCAGTGACGAAAGCGCGCTACACTTAATTCGAGTGCGTGAACGCTCGGGCTTAAAGTTTGGCTATTATGTTAGCTGGACGGCTGGCGTAGAAATGCCTGACGAACCATCTCTTTTTGAGAATGAACCGCGTTTGAGCTACTTCCGAGAGAAAGGGCTAGAGATTACGCATGTAACGCAAACCTTAAGCGCGGTTGCGGCATCAGGTGATGTGGTCGAAGCACTCGGCGTTCCTGAGGGCAGCCCACTGCTGACTTTAACAAGGCGCTCATTCAATAAAATCGATGACGCCGAGCATCTTCGCGACCACCTAACCGCGCTCTATAACCCCGAGCATTTCCAGTACAAAATGGATTTGAAGATCGACTAGCGAGACCAACGCTTTTTAAGTGACTCAATCGCCTCTTCTTGGCAGCTAACAAAATGGCTTCGATCCGGCACAATAACCTCGCCATCGTCGAGCATGGTGTTTGCCGCGTATACAGGTTTTTTGTATACGTTTTCGAATAGTTCAAGCCGTTGCCTAGCTAAGGTATTCGTCATCGCCGGTTTCTCACGAGCAGACCTTAACGCGGCTATATCAATCTCTGCGCAGCCCGCCATCGATTCTCCGCTGGCGGCTTCCGCGAGCACAGCACCTTTGTAATTTACGACCTGTGAACTTAGGTCAGTCGATGCAGCTGGAAACGGAATTCCATCAATACTCGCGCTGTTAGCCGAGACAACGTACATCATATTTTCGTACGCCCTCGCCTGCTTGGCAATGTTTTTGGGCGTTGACCGTGGGCTCGCCACTTCACTTGAAGAATGGCAAATTACTTCGGCACCATTCAGCGCTAAGGCGCGCGAAATTTCCGGGTATAGAATTTCTTCCGAAGCAATACAAGCTAAGCGCCCAAGCTCTGTATCCACCACCGGGAACAAGGAATCTGGCCCGTACTGATCTAAATACGCATCCAATACATCGTGTGGCGTTGGCGCAAACATTGAAATTAACCGCCTATAACGCAAAATAACATCACCAGAATCATCGATAATAAAACTCGTTTGGAAATACAATTCTGGGAAATGTGGGTCACATTCGTAAGCGTTGCCGGAGAGGAAAATTTTACTGTCCTGAGCAAGCTTACTCAGCGCGGCATACTCGGGGCCATCGATTTGCAAGCTCGCTTTTTCAATCCAAGCTGGTATCGATTCCCCGAGCGGGAAACTGGTTAAAAAATACTCAGGCAACACGACTAAACGCACGGGCAAACCATTGAATGTGCTCGCGAAGCCCATGCTGCCTTTAATCAAACCATCAATACGTTTGATTGTCGCCAGCATTTGTTCACGCGCAGCTTGAGTGCTCGGCAGCATATTCACAGCGTCGCACGTGCATTGCAAAGGCAATGCAAGATAAGGTTGGATCGACATAGAGTTTACTCGAGTGTTTCTTGGTTTAAGCCATCTACAAGCATCACTCTAAACGTGCCGGTGCCTTCGCGCAATTTTATTGCTTCTTGATACTCATCTGAATACCAAAAATCGCGCGCCGCTTGCATGTTTGGCCAGCGATGCAACACAACTTTAGTAGCACCCCAGTCGCCCTCTAGCACCTCGGAACTTCCGGCCAGAGAAATATATTGACCACCAAATTTAGCAACCAAAGGTGGCACAGCTTTAGTATAAGGAACAAACGCGGCAGGATCGGTAAGAACCGCTTCAATAACAAGATATGCAGGCATGATATTAGTTTAGGTTGAATTCGACTATTTTAGTCAATATTAATTAGGTATATTGATATACTAATATAACATGGAATTAAATAACACATTTATCTATCTATGATTAAGCCCGCTATCGGCCCCGTGACATCAGCCACCCTGTTCACACCAAACTATCAAACGACGGTAGATGCCTGGTGTAAATATCTAGGCCAGCATGTTCATAGCGAGGAAGTGCTAGATTTGAGCGGCGCTAAACGTTGGGGAAGCTCAAAACTAGAGGGGCAAAAGCTCGCATGGCTGGCGAACGAGCTAAACGAGCCTTGGTTACGAATCATTGATTCACCTGAATCACAAAGCAAAAATCCGTTCGAGTCATACGGCTGGTTTTCTCTTGAAATCAATGTTCAAAATGTGGACAAACTTCATACTGAGCTAATTGACTCGCCATTCAAAATAATTGGCGAGCCGGCCGATCTAGATGTGAGCGACGCAATCCGCGCTATGCAGGTAGTTGGCCCTTGCGGCGAAGTGCTTTACCTCACCGAAATCAAAGCCGAAGTACCTCCGTTTGAATTACCCTTTGCACGCTGCTGGGTTGATCGTTTATTTATCCCGGTGGGCCTAGTTCCAAATCGTGCAAAAGCGTTGGAGTTCTATGAGAGTTTCGAACATACCAAAGGTTTACAGTTTGATACCAAAATCACGGTAGTTAATCGTGCACTTGGTTTCGAAATTGACCGCCGTCACCCCGTCGCCACCGTTCAATTGGCTGGTGAAAATCTAGTCGAACTCGATGAGATCAACGGCTTAGATGAAGTAGAGTTTGAACACGCACTACCACGTTCAGGTATTAGCGCTATCTCATTTGCCGTGCGCGAATTACCGAGCGAAAGCGTAGCAAATCAACTCGCCAAGTATCAGCTAAAAAATCACCATGCCGTTCTTGCAATGGGTTCAGCCGGAGAACTATTAGAGCTGATACAGTTCAATGACTAAGTATTCAAGATGGCCCTTGCTGAGTATAGAACTGACACGCACACAAGTTCGTAATTAGA
>CALKRK010000241.1 GCA_937989675.1 uncultured Arenicella sp.
GTGTTGCACCACGCGATTGCAAAAGACATAGCCAATCACTAACCGGCGCTGAGTATGCTGAACTATGCCTGATGCGAGATCAGCCTATCGTCAAAGACAATCGGCGCAATCAAGGCCTTGCTCTTACCCGCGGCCTCGCTCCTACCCTCGACCTTACTTGCCTCGCGCAACAACAATATGACCTGGTGCGAAAACACAAACAAAAAAAACTCAACCGATAAGCCGGGTTCTGTCGTGGACAGTCATTCATCTAGAGCGTACATCACTGCACGCTTCAAGCAATCTACCCGTGTTCAACGCGGGCCGCGCCTACAGCCTTGAGCCTTTTGGGCACCAAAACTAAAATGAACACCTATTTGATCTTGCTCCGAGTGGGGTTTACCTTGCCGCTTGTGTTACCACTTACGCGGTGCGCTCTTACCGCACCATTTCACCCTTACTGGTTGCTTACGCTCCCAGCGGTATCTTTCTGCTGCACTGGCCGTCGGCTTACGCCGCCCAGATGTTATCTGGCACCCTGCCCTATGGAGCCCGGACTTTCCTCCCCTCACGAATGAGCGGCGACTGTCTGGTTGACTCGGTGCGAAGTCTACTTAAATTCTACGATTTGCGCAAAGCATTCAGCGCGCTTGGCAGGTCTTCAAAACCAGCCGCTTGCACTTTATCAGTAAGACCTTTTACGATTTTTTCGACCATCGCAGGGCCCTCATAGATAAACTGACTGTAAACCTGAATAAAATCCGCGCCAGCCAAGAGCTTCTCCCAAGCATCATCGGCATTTTTCACTCCGCCGACACCAATAATTTGAACCCGACCGTTAAGTAACTTATAAAACTGACGAATGCACTCTGTTGATAAACCCTTAACTGGCGCCCCACTCAAACCACCCGCTTGCGACGCATGAGCACTTTTAAGTGAGTCAGGCCTGGACACGGTTGTATTCGTCGCGATCAAGGCATCAAACTGATGTGACATTACCAAATCGGCAATCGCCTCGATTTCATCACTTTCCAAATCAGGCGCTACCTTCAGGGCAATAGGCACATAGCGCTTATGAACTTTTTCGCACTTGAGTTGAGCTTGCTTGATTTGCAACAAGAGGTTATCCAAGAAGGATTCATTTTGTAAATCTCGCAGAGATCGGGTGTTCGGCGACGAAATATTCACCGTGATGTAGTCGGCCTGCGAATACACTCTCTGCAAAGCCGATACATAATCAAAATGCGCATCCTCAATCGGTGTAACCGCATTCTTTCCGATATTGATCCCCGCCACTCCGGTTTCGTCGGTCTTCTTTAGGTTCTTCAGGAATTTCTCAACCCCACAGCTATTGAAACCAAAGCGATTAATAATCGCCTCATCTTCCTCAAGGCGAAACATGCGCGGTTTCTCGTTGCCCGGCTGCGGTTTTGGGGTCACTGTGCCCAGCTCAACGCCACTAAAACCCAGTGCCGAGAACGCCGGTAACGCACGCGCATCTTTATCAAGCCCAGCGGCCAAGCCTACTGGGTGTCGAAATTCTAGACCCATGCATTGCACGGGCAAGTCCGGCACTCGACTTCCAAACATTCGGTTAAGCTGTCGACTAGCAAAAGGAATCGCCGAAATCTTCGACAACTTTGACATCGTAATGTCGTGAGCTCGTTCTGGATCAAGCTTAAATAGTATGGGTTTTACAAAAGAATACATGAGGCGCTGCGGAGTAAGAACAACATGCGCGCAATCATACCAGAGCTAAGGGCTGCATTTATCAGGAATACAAGTCAAATTCACCGCAATCGCCAATACGACGCAAAATAAGATCAGTAGATAGAAGGAACCATGCCAGCGGCTTTTTGATAAGCTTTATATGCCGCATCATACAAAGCGGTTGACTCAGCGCTTGGCGTGCAGCCTAAGGAAGCATCGATCTGATAATGCCGTTCAAGCCGTTCATTTTCGCTCTCTGCGGCTTCCCTCGCTATCAGCGAATACGCCTGCAACGCCGCCCCGTAAGCCGCACCTTCATTGTTTTTCATAACGAGCACAGGAACGCCCATTACATCAGCAATCATCTGTCGCCACACAGCGCTGTTTGCACCTCCGCCAGTCAGCACAACTTCGGTCGTTCCCACTCCTAAGCGCCGCAGCTCTTCGAGGCCGAAACGCAGTGCGAAACTGGCCCCTTCTACTACTGAGCGCATAATGTTAGCCCGCGTTGTATTGTTGCTATCCAAACCCAGCACGCACGCTTTAGCGTTGGGCAAGTCTGGTGTACGCTCGCCGTTAAAAAACGGCAGTGTTATTACGCCATCAGAACCAATCTCGGCGTTGGCAAGTAAAGGATCAAATTCGGAAATTTCGACGTCGAACAAACCCCGCATCAGTTCAGAACCGACGGTACAGTTCATAATACAAAGCAAAGGCAACCACCCGCCCGTAGACGAGCAAAACGCCGCAATATTGCCAGCCAGATCGACAACTGGCTTATCGGAATAAGTATAAATCGTTCCAGAAGTTCCAAGGCTTATGGTCGTGCGGCCAGGTTGCAAATTACCGGTACCGATGGCGCCCATCATATTATCGCCACCACCAATCGCCACTGGCACACCGTCAGGCAATCCAGTTTTATTCGCCACCAGAGCGGAAATATAACCAATCGCTTCGTTGGCCGTTCTCAGCGTTGGCAAGCACGCGCTCAAATCGCGACGTGGATCGATGGCTTGCAGAATGTCTGCACACCACTCGCGCGCGCGTACGTCTAAGAACCCTGTGCCGGAGGCATCGCCCATTTCCATGCATTTTTTGCCCGTGAGCCAAAAATTGAGATAGTCGTGAGGCAATAATATGGTTGCTAACCGCGCATACTGCTCTGGGGAATGTTTTTTTAGATGCAAAACCTTAGGCGCAGTAAAACCGGTCACAATCTTGTTACCGCTCAGTTCTACGCAGCGCGCCTCGCCTCCAACCGCTTGCATGATTTCCTGACACTCCTGACCGGTAGATGTGTCACACCAAAGTTTTACCGGCGCTAACACATCGCCGGCATCATCAATCGCTACAAAACCATGTTGCTGCCCAGATACCGCAACACCGCAAACCGAAGACTTAATATCGGCATCAATTTGTTGGAGCGCGCTGATCAGCGCATCAATCCACCACACCGCGTGCTGCTCGGCTTTACCGTTCGCATCTTGATCCAACTCCAATTCAGACGACGCAGTGCAAACAACCTTACACTGCTCGAAATCGTAGAACAGCACCTTAAGCGACTGCGTTCCTAAATCAATCCCCAGTACTGTCTTTAGTCCAGACACAACTATTCATGCTCCCGGCGTTTAAAAAATAAGCGCCTAAAGACTACCCGTACCCAGCGCATCTGGCTAACGACCAACATCAATATTAAGCCAATCAACCAAAGCGCAATCGGTCGGCTGAACGCGGACACCATATCACCATGCACCCAAAATGCGCGCCTTAGGTTTTCATCGATCATCGGGCCAAGTATCACTCCTAATACAAGCGGCGCCATAGGATATTGCAGCTTGTGAAAAATATAGAAAACCAACCCAAAGCCGAGCATTACATACACATCACCAATTCGAATACTGATTGCATAGGCACCGATCACAGACATAACCGCCACCATTGGCATTAGTATTTTACTGGGGATATCCAATGCACGAATAAAAAACTTGGCAACCACAATGCCAGCCACCAAAAGAAAGCAGCAAGCCAAAAACAAAATTGCACCGAATAACGGTAAGAACTCTGGCTGCTCAGTCATCAGCATGGGGCCCGGGCGCACACCATGCAACAGCAATGCCCCCAACAATACGGCGGCTGGCGCGCTTCCAGGTATGGATAAGGTCAACAAAGGAATTAACGCACCGCCAATGGAAGCATTATTGCCAGTTTCAGCCGCGATAATCCCCTCCACAGACCCGTTTCCGAAACGCTCTTTTTTCTTACTCGTGAACTTAGCCGCAAAGTACGCCAGCCAGCCGCCCATGTCCTCGCCTGCGCCCGGCACAACACCCACGCTCGTACCAATAACACCTGAACGCAATGTTAGGGGAAGATGCTTAACGGTATCTTTTATCGGTGGAAAGATGCTCCCGGTTTGCTTAATTCGCGAACCCGCTGGCTTGCGCAAATTATCCAAGACCTGCGCAATACCAAACACACCAATCATAATCGGCACGAACGCGAAACCAGTCATTAACATCGGCTGATCGAAGGTAAACCGCGGATGGCCGTGCAATAGATCGATGCCAACCAACGAAATAAGCATGCCAATAAAGGCCGCGATCCAGCCTTTAATTTTCATATCTGGCGACGCAACAAAACCAGATACCAACACGCCCAATAGCGCCAATAACGCCATCTCAATTGAGGTGAATTTGAGTGCGGCATTGGCGAGCAAAGGTGCAACCGTGAGCAACAACATTAAGCCAAATAAGGTACCAAGAAACGACGCGGTTCGCGTAATCCCTATGGCGTAATTTGCTTTGCCCTGCTGAGCCAATGGATGACCATCCAGCGCCGTAGCCGCCGCCGACGCTGTGCCAGGAATATTCAGCAAGATGGCCGTAATCGAGCCACCGTAAATCGCGCCTACGTAGACCGAGAGAATAATCGCAAATGTTAATTCTGAGCTAAGGCCATAAGTGAGCCCAACCAAGATTGCGATGGACATCGTCGCCGTTAGACCCGGTAAGGCACCAACAATCACACCCACCGTAACACTCAAAAACATCCAGAGCATTATTTCCGGGTTCGTGACAAGCTGAGCAATATTATTGAATACCTCAGACATTAGGGTAGAGGAATTTTCATCAATGTGCCGAACACATAACTGACGAGCGCGGAGAATAAAATCGCGATCAACAATAAAATTGGCCAAGACGCTGCACGGGCCGCAAACATGGCAGAAAATAGATAGATCGCCGAAGCAACGCCAAAGTGCACACGGCCAAGCAAGCCAAATACATATAGGCAAAGCAGCGATATCTGCACAACTTGCATTAGATTTTCAGGGTCATTCAATAAACTCTGAGCGGCACGAACTGAAAAGTGACCTTTGAATTCACCTTCCTTATAAGAAACAAAAAGCAATACCGAAAACATCAGCAGCAAACCTGCCGATAGCACTAACGGGAAAATACCCGGTGCCACCAACCAAGCCTTTTGCTCGTCGACACCAGGTAGGGATAAATGAAAAGTGAGGCGCCAACTTTCAATAAATGTCGCTAGCGAAAGACACCAAACAATGACGGACACAATAAAATCGTGCCGTCGCAAACGAGTATTATTGCTGGATTCAGTAGCTGGCATAGGATGTGATAAACGCGCCCGTATTTATCACTCAGGGGCGCTCAATCCCAAGTTCTTTAGGGTCTTTCTTTGCCAGGCCTGCATCCCACAAGGTCCACGCAAATACCTTCTCTTGAGTGAGTGCAACTTGCTTAGCAGCGTCACCGTGCCAACCGTAGAGCTTTGAATATTTTGCCTCGCCAAATTGCTTCACTACCTCACTTTGCATGGCGACCTCAAAAGATTCGCCAACGGCATCCAAGACCTTTTTAGGCGTGTCGCTTGGTAACGCAAACCCAACAAATTGATTTATTGGCATCGAACTTTTCAACTCGGGAATAAAGTCGGTAATCGGCGGTATGCTGCCACCTTCAAAATCAACGGCAGTATCGGAAAACACCGCAAGCGCACGCAACTTATCACCTTTTATGAACTCGCTTTGCTCACCAAGGCCAGTCCAAACTATGTCTACTTCGCCAGACAGCGCTGCGGTTTGCGACGGGAAGCTTCCCGGGTACGGCACAAACTGAGTATCAAAGCCGGCAAGCTTTTTTGTTAACAACCACTGCACGTTCCAAATACAACCAGGAACCGAGGTGGCGATTTTTAATTTTCCAGGCTCGTTTTTTATTGCTTGGTAGAGGTCGGAAAAAGTTTGATACTCTGATTCCGCACTCACAGCGATAATGCCAGGCGTGCCACCCACCATAAAGTATTCCCAGTCCTTGGCCGTAGTAGTGTGCAGACCTAAAACGCCATGACCAAGTGCGCCCTCAGATACACCCACCATTCGATAACCATCATGACGCTGATTCCACACATAATTAACTGCCGTGCCGCCCAATGCACCGGGCATATTTGAGGCGATAACATCAACATTGAGTGAGTCCTTCATGCCTTTTGCAATGGCACGGTTTGCTAAATCGGTTGACCCTCCAGCAGACGAGTAGACGATGATATTGACAGGCCGAGTGGGCCAGTCAGCCTTGGTGAACGTATCGCCACTCCCGGCACCCGCACTATCACTTCCAGCGGGCGCGCTACTATTATTTGCTTCTTGACAGGCTGCCAACACTGCAACAAGCAGAAAGCAACTCACCAGCCTCATTATACGTTTCGTTTGTTTCATGGAGCACTACTCCTAATGTTTGCGGCAAGCCCACTTGCACCTTTCACAGTGCATTAAACTCTATGGTTTGCCTAATTGACAAGTTTAGCTGCGCCCAGTGAGCGCTCTGGCATAATCCAGCGAATCGCTTAACGTACTCGCTATTTGCGCTAGTGTCGGTGGCACATCGGCCATTTTGGGTATACCGTACACGTCACGAGTCATGGTAACCGGCACTTCCAAACACAAAGGCAAATCTAGACCGCGCTGTTCCAACTCTGAGAAAATCGATTTGAAGTCAATATCACCTTGGCCGATAGCCGGGAACTCCCAGCCATTATCCACTCGGCGTGTGTCTTTGACATGTAAATGCACGGTGTCGTTCAGCACATGCAGAAAGTCTTCTTCAGGTAACACGTCTTCGCGGTATTGCGACATCAAATTACCAAAGTCGTAATTAAACTTGACGTAGTCAGAGCCCATTCGCTTTATCACTTGCGCGCCTGAGCGCCCCGCTTCAATGATGTTGCGCTTGCCATCACCAGGGTTCTCGAAGGCGATCACTAAATCCAGTTCTTCCGCATGGCGAACAAAAGTCTCCATATTCGTGTAGAACTCAGCCTCTTTATGCAATGGCGCGGCATACGTAATCATATAGTGGGCGCCAATGGCTTTGGCAAAGTCCATTCGCGCAATAAATTGGCTCACCGACTCAGGTGTAGATAAATCCATATGCGCCGCAAAGGCACCGCAGCTCAACCCATTCAATTTATAGAGTTGACGAACTTGTGCCGCATTGGCTTCGCAAAAGTAGCTCTCTTCAAACGGGTTTGAGAACCCATGAATGAAAATCAATTCTAAGTGCGTGCCACCAATTTTAGCAACTTCCTCAAACGCGACGCTTAGCGGGTGCCCATTGTAGGCTCCGGAGCTAATCGAGATAAATTTTTGCATAGCAGCAACCTACTTAAGAGTATGGTCACGCAAGAACTGCAGAATCTCCACCGTTTCGCAGCGCTGCATCATGCCAAATAATTCGTCTAGATCCATTCCATCAACGATTTGTATGATCTTTTGCGTTGCTTTTAGGTTTTGGTCGAAGGCGGCAACCCGCTCCAAGCGAATCGGACTCATGTCGGAAGTAAGCCAGCCGTCATAACCATAGCGTTTTAAGTAAACAAACGCTTCCAAGTAATCCCATAAATTGCGTGTGGCCGGTATCAGATCCCAATCCCAACGACCATTATTGTCGTTAGTATGAATGTAATAAGGCAAATTGCTGTTGTGGCATAGCGTAATCGCCTCGCCAGGAGTTTCACCTGCCATCAAGGAGTGACCAATATCCAAAGTGACGCCCAAATTAGGCAGGCCGATATCCCGGATCATGCAAATCGTTTTGGCGCAGTTATCCAAATAACAATGTGCCCGCGTTTCTTGGTTTTTGTATTCCAAAAATAGCTGAATGTCGTCCCGATAGCTGGCGGCTTGGCGGAATGTATCCACCATATTTAACCATGCTTCTTGGTAATTGGTGGTCATTAAATAGTCATAACCATCAGTCAGCGGACACGTTGTTACTTTATCCGTACCTAACTCAGCGGCAACGTCCATCGCTTCCTTTAGAATTCGCACAGCGTCATCACGAATCTCTTTCTTGGGAACACTGGACGAACCCGCTTGCTGCTCGGGGCCAGCTTTTATGTTTGCGTTCACCGCAGCAACACCTAAGCCATACTTTTGCAGTTGCTTTGCGGTCTCAGTCGGGTCCTGAATTTCAAACGGATAAACAATTTCCACGCCATCGATGCCTTCGACCTGTTGGATCTTGGCCATCTTTTCTTCGGGCGTTGCGTTTGGAAAATAAGTACAAAATCGGTCTTTTTGACCGCCCATAAACGCCATAATGATCGAGTGTTTCATCGTCATAAGTTTTGAATCTCCTTCGGTACAGCAAACTGCCTTACAGCTTCTATTTAGCGGCTAGCCTGCTCGATTATTGGTATTGAATTTTATTAAGCATTTGGCTTTGTTTTTATTATATTTGAGTTTCCACACTGCTAAGTGATAGTGGATCTCTAGTTGTAGTTTTTCGCCAAATTCGATTTATCTTAAACCCAAACTTATACCAATGCCAATGCATTTTGTAATTTAATTACATTAAAATTTGGACAAAATGAAAATAAACTACGCCCTAATTGCTCTCGACTCCGAGTTCTGTAGTTTCCAAGCGGCCGCATACAAGCCTTCTTGAGCCAGTAAATCGGTATGCGTACCTTGTTCCGCAATTCGCCCTTTATCCAGCACCAGTATCAGGTCTGAATCAACAATGGTGGATAAACGATGCGCAATGACCAAGCTAGTGTAATCACCGCGAACACCCTCCATGGCTTGCAAAATACGCTGTTCAGCGCGGCTATCCAATGAAGACGTTGCTTCATCGAACACCATGATTTTGGGCTTTTTGAGAATGGCGCGTGCAATGGCCACTCGCTGCTTTTCACCACCCGATAATTTTAAGCCTCGTTCACCGACTTGCGTGTCGGCGCCGTCAGGCAGTTGCCGAATAAAATCTTCCAAGTAAGCCATGCGTATTGCTTTCCATACTTCTTCATCAGAGGCCGACACATCACCGTATTGGATATTGTCGTAGATACTGGCATTGAACAAAACCGTATCCTGAGGCACCACGCTAATTGTGCGCCGCAAACTACGCTGAGTCACTTGTGAAATCTCTTGCCCATCAATCTTAATGCTACCTGAGGTAACGTCGTAAAAACGAAATAGCAACTTCATGATTGTGGATTTCCCAGAACCACTACCACCCACTACCGCTACTTTTTGTCGCGCCTTTACCGAAAAGCTCACGTCCTCCAAAATAGTTCGCTCTGAATGGTAAGCGAAGCTAACGCGGTTAAACTCGATGGCTCCATCACCAACAACAAGCTCCTTTGCCGGCTCTGGGTCGGTTACCGCGGGTTCTACACTTAGCAAGGCAAACATAGCGTCAATATTTGCCATTGACCCTTTCATCTCACGGTAAACAAATCCTAAAAAATTGAGTGGCACGAAGATTTGCATCATTAAGGCATTGATAAGCACAAAATCACCAATGGTCATTTCGCCATTTTTAACTCGCACGGCGGCGAGGATCATCGACGCCGTCGCGGCTGACGCGATGATTAACGATTGCCCACCATTAAGACCAAACAAGGTCAGGCGATTTTTGCGGCGCGCGGCCTCCCAGTCTGCCAAATTCCCATCATACAAACCGGCTTCATACTCTTCGTTATTAAAGTACTTGACCGTTTCAAAGTTCAGCAAGCTATCTACTGAGCGAGTGCTCGACTTGCTCTCCGCCTTGTTCATCTGGCGAATTGTTTCCGTACGCCATTCAGTCGCGATAACTGAAAACCCGATATAAGCAACTACCGACACAAACACCACCACCGCGAACCAATAAGAATAGTTCCAAAGTAGTAGTGCGATAATCATGCCAATTTCAACAAAGGTCGGCACAATATTAAACACCATAAAACGCATCAAGAAACTGATGCCGGTAACTCCGCGCTCGATATCACGCGATACTCCACCAGTGCGTCGATTCAGATGATAAGCCAAGTCTAGGGAGTGAAGGTGTTTGAACACTTCATGCCCGATGCGACGCATAGCGCGCTCGGTTACTCGCCCAAACAAGGTATCGCGCAATTCGCCAAATAACACATTCGAGAATCGAACTAAGCCATACGCCACTAATAAAGCAACTGGCACCACCACGACCGCCGAGCTTTCGTTTAGCTGATCAACAATCTGTTTTAGAATAAACGGCAGTCCAACACTCGCCACCTTGGCACCGATCAAACACAGCACGGCTAAGGCAATTCGGCCTCTGAACTCGGTTAGATAAGGGATCAACTTTCTAAGGCTTGCCCAATTCACCTCACCGATATCAACCGAGCGATCTCGGCCCCTCATCTAAGCACCTTCGTACTCACCGACACTATGACTCACCCAACTGCAACACCAATTTCTCGAGTAGTTGCTCGCGGTAACGATAAGGAGCCTGGCGGTTAAACAAGAACACAAAACGATAACTGGACTCGGGAAATTCAATAAATCCGGCGTAGCTTTGTACATCACTCAAAGTACCGGTTTTAGCATGAACAACGGCTTCCGAGCCCTCAATTTTATAGCGCTTGAGAAGTGTTTTATGCGATTTGAGTGCAACTAATAAATCATCAATTTGCGAGGCCGACAAACGATTCTCTCGTGACAAACCCGCGCCATCGACCAAACTAAAATGCGCCCAATCAAAGTTAAGCGAAAGCACACTAGCCGCTTCATCGCTAGCCTGTTCAAAGCTCAAATTATGTCGATTTTCCTTCTCTGCCAACTTCACAAATAATTGGTTAGCGATAAAGTTATTAGAAAACTCCAAAGTCCCTCTGAGCACTGGGCCCAATGTTCTGGAGTTGGTGTGCTGATAAAAAAGCTTGGCCGCCTCAGGCCGTGCTTGATCAATATAAACTGGTGCTAACTTCCAGCCCATTTTCAACTGCAGCAACTCGGCAAAATTACGTTGTGCATTACTGGAATCTACTAGGTTCACTCGCTCCCTTTTTTGCCTTAACGTATGAGCGAGTCTTTT
>CALKRK010000242.1 GCA_937989675.1 uncultured Arenicella sp.
CAACTGACTGCTCTTTACGAGAGTGGAAAGGTCGTGTTTGATCCGGCAGATTGTTTGATGATCGAAAATGAAGCTTGCTTAGAGTCCATCGTTGATAGTGACGATACGCTTGCCTCGAGAAATGCACAGTATCTATTAGCAGGGTTGATTAGTAAGAGCGACCCAAAGCGAGCGCACACGTTGTACGAGTCGGCCGCCGAGGCTGGTCATAAAACAGCAATTTGTTATCTGCAAAAAATTTATGCACAGGGTTATGATGGTCAGAAACCCGACTTTCATAAGTCAGTGACCTATGGTTTAGAGTGCCCATTTAGTCCGCCATTTAAACGGTTTGACAGAAAGCACTTTGCAAAGTACGAAAAGAAGAAAGGGCATAAGGCTTTTGCGTTAAGCGAATCAGGCTTCTCAAATTTTGCCGTTGAAATTTCGTCACCGGGCTGGGCGGCGACTCTCGCCAAACTCTATTGCGACAATCGTCTAAAGCGCAAGGCGGAAGGCATGGAATGCCAAGTGATTAATGTTGACGGAAAGTTCGTCGAACAAACAAATATGAAACCACTGCCAGAGCAGGTCAATAGCGTTGAGGATTTAGTCAAAAATAAGGCTAAAAAGGCATTCAAAAAATATCAGAAAGTAGAGAGTTCAAAAGTGTTTGTTCAATCTGCATCAGGTGCATGGTCATGGCGAAGTTCATCTGACAAATCGCTTGATCAACTTAAGAATGAGGCGCTAAAGTCCTGTGAAAATCAATGGGAGTCGCGTTTAGGAGGGTTTGCTTGTAAAGTTGTTAATCTTAACGGTGAGTGGGTAAACTGAAAGAGATAATTGCTTCACTGTGTCGTTTCAACTTTCTCTGTCCGTGGCTATCGCGCTTGATAAGTCGGCCGTCGGTTTTAGGGCGTAACGTCCGCATTTGAATCTCGGTATGATACGCCTACAGAATCACACTCTTAAACCCGACTGATTCAAGTCACGCCAACTTGCTATATGCGTGGTTTTAAAAACGCGTTCAGTGCAACCGAATCATCAACGTCAATAAAGTAAATCGGTGTTGGGAAAACAGTTCTTTGTTGAGAGTCATTTCGCTTGAGAGCATAGGATCTATTTTCTAACTACGAGCAGTGTAACCGAAAAATTAAATTTTTTGATTCGTCCTTAGTTCGTTTTTAGAGGCTGAGATAATTGTGATTATTAGTTATAAATCAGAGTCTAAAAAACACTACCTAAATTGGAAAGTAAGTAATTGTTTTTGCAACGTTAATTATCCAAACGTAAAGCAGTGAAATTAACGCTATTTCAAAAATCGCTAGACGCATTTTTCAAGCCGTAACGCTATACGCTGAATTGGAGTTGTAGCAAGCGCGAGAGAAAAAGTTGTTGACGCAACTAAAATTCGGCGTATAGTGCCGCCCCTATGAAATACACGTTAAACATATTCAACCTCCCGACGCTCTGCGCGCAGCCAATTGCTGCCCAAACGAGTGTGGGGTTTTCGCGCCTGGAGAAAATGAGCGCGAACCTTGTGGCCTACGGTTCACAAAACAATATTGATAAAGTAACGTAGTCTCGAATATTTCGAAGGCTGCGTAGGCGGTCTTCTAGGAAATGCATTTGCAAACCTCGATGGTCGCCGGCCTCGAGGTTTTTTTATGCAAGTAAGGAAACTCGAAGCACTAGTTCGACAGTAATTGCTAACTTGAAACGAAAGCTGGCTCGTGAGCCCAGCCTGGTGCCAACCGCATGCGGTAACGGTATGCCTCAAGAGAGTGATGGGTCAAACACCAACGCGGTTGTAGCTTAGTGGTTAAGCAATGAATTTAAGATTCATGGACGCAGGTTCGACTCCTGCCTTTCGCTCCTAACTAGTAGCTCAGTGGGTAGAGCAGCGAACTCATAATTCGTCGGTCGCGGGTTCGATTCCCGCCTATTCACCAACCTGAAACGTTGGTTTAAATAGCGCGAAAGCGCAACACCGTGGGGAGTTTCCCCGCGCGTCTCAACACGTTTGGTGTCTACTGCGAGATACGCAGAGAGGCCAAAATGAATGAGGCAGCGCAGCAGCCAAATGGCCTGCGCAGCTCAGCCTAACTGTTGAGTGGTCTGACTCAAGTTTGTTTCTGCAGGAGCAGAATAAAGACAGGGATGTCTTGCAAGCAAGTGTTAGAGCGCAACGCAGGGCCGCTGAACTGCCCGCAATTTAGCTGTGGAAACTCGCCACACATTATTAACCGAGTCAGTGGTTTTAGCCAGCGGCTCACAACAATGAGGAAGCACAAATGATCATGAAAAGAATTGTGGTCGCGCAGCATGAACGCGGTTTAGTCCTCAGGGACAAACAAATTCATGAAATTCTAATGCCAGGCATTTACTGGCGTTGGGTTTTTAGGGCCAGCATTGAAGTGTTGGATACCCGTAAATCGGAAATCAGCAACGAGGCAATTTTGCGTTTGTTGGATTCCAAAGCAGAGCATGACTTACAACTTAAAGCGCAGTTTTTCCAAGTCATCGAACTTGGTGAAACTGAGTTAGCGTTAGTGTATCAGCGTAAAGCACTGCGTCAGGTTTTGAAAAGCGGCACTCGACATGTGTTCTGGAAAAACACCAATGACCTTGAGGTCAAATTGGTAGACACCAAAACAGATTATCGAGTTGAAAAATCACTGGTAAACGTTCTAGCAAGGCGCAGCGGTATCGTTGGTTTGCTGGATCAAGTTTACGCCATCGAAGTAGGTTCAAAACAATTGGGCTTACTGTGGGTAGACGGCGAACTGGTTGACACATTAAACGCCGGTTTGCATGCATTCTGGAAAACCAATCGCTCAATCAAGGTTGAGCATATGGAACTCCGTTTGCAAAATTTGGAAGTGGCTGGTCAAGAAATTTTGACCAAAGACAAAGTGAGCTTGCGAGTGAACTTGTCGGCCAACTACCAATTGACTGACGCCGTGCAAGCCCGTTTGCAATTGAAAGACTATCAAGAGTACCTGTACCGACAATTGCAATTCGCTTTGCGTGAAGCAGTCGGCACCAGAACCTTGGACGCACTATTGGCGGATAAAGAAGCGCTTAATGGCGAGGTATTTAAAGCGGTGGTTAAGCAAATGGCTGAAGTGGGCATCAAAGTGGCTAACGTGGGCGTGAAAGACATCATCTTGCCTGGCGAGATGAAAGAAATTCTCAACCATGTTGTGGCCACCGAGAAAGCCGCACAAGCCAACGTGATTCGCAGGCGCGAAGAAACCGCGGCAACTCGTTCACTATTGAACACCGCAAAATTGATGGAAGCAAACCCAACCTTGTTGCGTTTGAAAGAAATCGAAGCGTTGGAAAAAGTGGTCGAGAAGGTCGACAAGATCAATGTATACGATGGTCTGAACGGCCTACTTCGCAATACCGTTAAGTTGGAGGTTTAAAAAGTCTCCCCGCTCAATTTGGAGTGGGGAGAATATTCCGAAAAATGAGGAGGGCGTTATGCCCATTTTGAACACAATTAATAAAGGCAAAGTACCGGTAAAAATTTACACCGACGACATTGAACCAAGCGCTTACCAGCAATTGCTTAACATGTCGCAAATGCCGTTTATACACTCACACATCGCGGCAATGCCAGACGTGCATTGTGGAATCGGCGCTACGGTTGGCTCAGTAATACCAACCAAAGGTGCCATTATTCCAGCGGCAGTGGGCGTGGATATCGGCTGTGGCATGAACGCAATTCGCTTGAGTATTAAGGCAGACCAACTGCCGGATAACTTACGCGGGCTGCGCAGCGCAATTGAGCGTGACGTACCGGTTGGTTTTAATATGCATAAAGTCGATGCGGTGCCCGACTCCACGGTTAGAGCGTTATCGAATGGCTTATCTAACATTTGGGAGAAACACCCAAAGTTAAAAAGCAAACAGAAAAAGCCCTACCAAACATGGATTCGCCAACTGGCGACTCTAGGAGGCGGTAACCACTTCATCGAATTATGCTTGGATGAAAACGATGACGTTTGGGTGATGTTGCACTCCGGCAGCCGAGGTGTTGGTAATGCGATTGGCCGCTACTTTATTGAACTGGCACGGCGCGATATGGAAAAGGTTCAGATGAATCTGCCCGATCGTGACTTAGCTTATTTCAATGAAGGCACGTCGCACTTTAATGACTACATAGAAGCGGTTGGTTGGGCGCAAGACTACGCCATGATCAATCGCCGCGAGATGATGCGCTTGATATTGAACGTATTGAAAAAGCGTTTGCCTAATTTCAAAGTAACGAAAGAGGCCATCAACTGTCACCACAACTATGTGTCAGAAGAGCACCACTTTGGTGAGCAAGTGTTTGTAACCAGAAAAGGC
>CALKRK010000243.1 GCA_937989675.1 uncultured Arenicella sp.
AGTTTTTAACTGGTAAAAGGTTGATTTCTAAAGGTCTAAACAGTATTCTAGCGCGCCTTTCGGCATGAGCTGGAATGTAAAATGATTTGTCCGGTAAAGGCCTTAATATTAGTAAGGTTTTACCGGTTTTAAAAAGAAAAGCATCCGGAGACACACAGTGGCACGTATTGCAGGTATTAACTTACCATCACACAAACATGTTGAGATCGCTCTAACGTCGATCTTTGGCATTGGAAAGACTCGTTCACAGCAAATTTGTGACGCGGCTGGTATTGAACGTTCTACTAAAGTAAGCGCGTTATCAGAGCCTGAGGCGGAGAAGCTTCGTGCTGAAGTTGCGAAATTTGAAGTGGAAGGTGATCTGCGTCGTGAAGTATCCATGAACATCAAGCGTTTGATGGACTTGGGTTGCTATCGTGGTCTTCGCCACCGTCGTGGTCTTCCACTACGTGGTCAACGCACTAAAACAAACGCGCGCACTCGTAAGGGCCCGCGTAAACCTATCAAGCGCTAAGCGCCAGCTTTTAAGCAACGTTTTTGAGACGGCTTAGAAGACCTGTTTTTGAGAGATTAAAATGGCTAAAACACCTAGCAAAACGAAGAAGAAAGTCAAAAAGCATATTGTAGATGGCATCGCGCACATCCAGGCTTCCTTCAATAACACCATCATCACAATCAGTGATCGTCACGGCAACGCACTTTGCTGGACCACTGCTGGCGGTTCAGGCTTTCGCGGTTCGCGTAAAAGTACCCCGTTCGCTGCTCAAGTAGCGGCTGATCGTTGTGGCAAGATGGCACAAGAATTCGGCATGAAGAACCTAGAAGTTCGCGTAAAAGGACCTGGCCCAGGTCGTGAATCAGCGGTTCGTGCTTTGAATAACTGCGGTTTTGAAGTAACTCAAATTACAGATGTTACTCCAATTCCACATAATGGTTGTCGCCCTTCTAAGAAGCGTCGCGTATAACCCGTTCGATTCAATGTTCGTCTACATTGGTCGAGAGCAACTCTAAAAAGACTGAGAATTTAAAATGGCAAGATATATAGGCCCAACTTGTAAGTTGGCGCGACGCGAAGGCACAGATCTGTTTCTGAAAAGCCCTGCACGTTCGCTTGAATCAAAATGTAAGATTGATAAGGTACCCGGTCAAAGCGCTCAATCGCGTCGCCCGCGTGCGACCGTTTACGGAACTCAGCTTCGTGAGAAGCAGAAGCTACGTCGTATCTACGGCGTTCTTGAGAAGAAGTTCCGCGCATACTATGCTGAAGCCGCTCGTGTAAAAGGGTCGACAGGTGAAAACTTGCTCACACTTCTAGAGTCACGCTTGGATAACGTTGTTTATCGTATGGGTTTTGCGGTAACGCGAGCCGAAGCACGTCAACTGGTGAGCCATAAGTCGATTAAGGTTAACGGGCAGATCGTCAATATCCCATCATTCAACGTGAGTGCTGGTGATGAAGTGGAAATTCGTGATAAAGCCAAGAAACAGCTGCGTATTAGTTCAGCGTTAGAAATTGCTGAACAAATCGGTATCCCAGATTGGGTTAGTGTTGATTCTTCTGCTAAGAAGGGCGTTTTTAAAGCCGCTCCCGAACGCAGTGAATTGTCAGCTGACATCGATGAATCACTTGTTGTAGCACTTTACTCTAAGTAATTCTTTGTAAACTCCGACCGCTGCGACTACTGTTCCAGCTACGTCGATAAAGTTGAAAAAATCTAAACATTGACCTGCGTCCCGCCAGAGGGGCTAGGTAAATAACCGGAGACAATCCAACATGTCAGACACAATTGAACAATTGCTTACACCGCGTTTTGTAGATGTAAATACTGAAGATGGTGTTCGCTCTAAAGTTGTAATCGAACCGCTTGAGCGTGGTTTTGGTTACACACTAGGAAATGCGCTAAGACGTATTCTGCTTTCTTGCATCCCTGGTTCTGCAATTACCGAAGTAAAGATCGACGGTGTGTTGCACGAATATTCATCGATTGAAGGCGTCCAAGAAGATGTTATCGATATCTTATTGAACCTTAAAGGCGTGGCGATTAAGAAAGAATTCGACGAGCCTGTAACGCTGACACTGAGTTCTTCTGGTGAAGGTGTTTTGACTGCCGGTGATATACAAACGGTTGCTGATGTCGAGATAGCCAACCCTGAGCATGTGATCGCACATCTTTCTAGCGATGCTAAGTTTCACGCTGAGCTAACGGTTCGAAGTGGTCGTGGTTATCAGGTTTCTGAAGCACGTAAGAGTGATACAGAAGATAAAGAAATCGGTTTGATGCAGCTTGATGCTACATACAGCCCTGTATTAAAAGTGTCTTACTCCGTTGACGATGCTCGTGTTGAGCAACGTACTGATTTGGATAAATTGACGTTGAATATCGAAACCAACGGCACAATTGACCCTGAAGATGCGATTCGTAAAGCAGCGACAGCACTGAGCCAGCAGATTCAAGTGTTCGTCAATCTTGAAGAGATTGCTGCGGTTGCACAAGAAGAGAAAGAGCCTGAAGTTGATCCAGTCCTACTGCGCCCAGTAGACGAATTGGAGCTTACGGTTCGTTCAGCTAACTGCTTGAAAGCAGAAAGCATTTACTACATTGGTGATCTGGTTCTACGTTCAGAGGTTGAGTTGATGAAAACTCCAAATCTGGGTAAGAAGTCACTAACCGAGATCAAAGACGTATTGGCTCAACGTGGCCTGTCACTGGGTATGCAGTTGCAAAACTGGCCACCAGCGGCACTGCGCGTTGATTCAGAATAATCTAAAGAAGAAATAGGTTTCTGTCATGAGACATAGAAAATCAGGCCGTCAGTTCAATCGTAACTCAAGTCACCGTCAAGCGATGTTTCGCAATATGATGGTGTCGCTGTTACAGCACGAACAAATTAAAACTACGGTTCCTAAAGCTAAGGAATTGCGTCGATTTATCGAGCCAGTGATCACTCTAGGTAAAGAGCCAACACTTGCTAATAAACGTAACGCGTTTGCTAAGCTCCGTGATCGCGACATCGTTGCTAAGTTATTCGACGAGATCGGCGAGCGCATGAAAGACCGTGAAGGTGGTTACACACGTATTCTTAAGTGTGGCAATCGCCCAGGTGATAATGCACCGATGGCTTATATTCAATTAGTCGATTTCGACCTGGAAGCGCACGCTGCCTTGTTTGAGGACGATGAAGATGAATTTGAAGAAGAGGATGCGGCTTAAGCAACTAAGCACAACTTCTTATTCTAAAGAAAAGCCTGCTAATGCAGGCTTTTTTTATGGTGTTATGGAATGTTTAATTCCGAGCCCCCTTTCCATGCTCGCTCTCTGTTTGATTTAATGATTATCGACGGTCTTAGCTATTTGTTACACTGGGCAAATAAAAGAGGACTAATCATGAGTGCCATTACTGAATTCGCAAGAAGCTTCCTAACCTATGCGGTTGTTCTATTCGTCTTCCTTATTGGTGTGTTCGTGCTTTATTTGGCGATACTGTATGTAATCGATAGAACACAAAAGGAGCACACGGTGAGGCGCAATTATCCAGTAATAGGGCGATTTCGCTATTTCTTTGAGCATCTCGGCGAGTTCTTTAGGCAGTACTTCTTTGCTATGGATCGTGAGGAAATGCCATTTAATCGCGCTCAACGTTCTTGGGTTTACCGAGCAGCCAAAAATGTTGACAGCACTGTGGCATTTGGATCGACCCGAGATTTACGCCCGGATGGAACCGTTATGTTTGTAAACTCGCCGTTTCCTCCATTAACGGACGAATCTCTGCCCCCTAAGCCTGTACTTATCGGAGAAGGTTATTGCGAGCGCCCCTTTGAAAGTAGTTCTTTAGTGAATATCTCTGGAATGAGCTTTGGAGCGATATCCAAACCTGCCGTTAGAGCCTTGTCTTACGGCGCAAAAACGGCCGGTTGCTGGCTGAACACGGGAGAGGGCGGTCTGTCTCCGTATCATTTGGAAGGAGGCTGCGACATAGTCTTTCAAATTGGCACCGGTAAATTCGGCGTACGTGACCCCCAAGGCAATCTCAGCGATGAGAAACTTGGTGCCATTGCGCAACACGAAAACGTTCGAATGTTCGAAATAAAGCTAAGTCAGGGCGCTAAGCCAGGTAAAGGAGGCATGTTACCTGGCAACAAGGTAACCCCAGAGATTGCTGAGATTCGTGGTCTGGAAGTAGGTGAATCCGCCATTAGCCCGAATCGGCATCATGAGCTCAATACAAACGATGATCTGTTGAATATGATTGTGCGGGTTAGGAAGGTCACTGGAAAGCCAACCGGGTTCAAGGCGGTAATCTCAAGCCCGCAGTGGCTAGATGAGTTGTTCTCATTGATTAAGCAGCGCGGGCTCGACACCGCACCTGACTTTATCAGTGTCGATAGCGCTGATGGCGGCACTGGCGCGGCACCTATGTCGTTAATGGATGATATGGGGCTGCCAGTCAAAGAAAGCCTTCCTATGTTGATAGACAAGCTAAATGAATACGGCCTTCGTGACCGCGTTAAGGTAAACGCATCAGGCAAAATGGTGAACCCAACTGAGGTTGCATGGGCCATGTGCATGGGGACAGATTTTGTTTCAACCGCGCGTGGGCCGATGTTTGCATTAGGTTGTATACAGGCACTGCAGTGTAATAAGAATACCTGTCCAACCGGAATAACAACGCACGACAAAGACCTGCAAAAGGGTTTGGTGGTCGAAAATAAGAAGAAGCGCGTCGCCTACTACTTAAAGAACTTAGAAAAAGAAATTCGTATTATTGCGAACTCCTGTGGGGCCAAACGGCCGCGTGATCTAAATCGCACACACGCACGAGTTGTAGTGTCTTACGGTCAGTCGAAAACACTGGAAGAGCTCTATCCTTCCGTGAGTATGAAAAATTAGTGTTCTGTGTTAACGCTAAATATATATCTGATTGATTCCCATATTAGTAGTATAAAAGAAGCTATTTGGTAATAAAATCAATTATTTAGATCTAAGGGGGAGGCCTCTGAGTTTCGGTCTTAATAGGCTCTTTCGACCGAGAACTCGGCTAACTCAGTGAGTGCCTTTTTGTACTTAGAGTCGGGCAGAATCGATAGAGCGTTTTGAGCTAATTTAGCTTGCTCGCGCGCAACTCTGGCCGTGTAGGCAAGCGAGCCAGTTTGTTCAATGATCGCTAATACCTTGTCTAAGTTATCTCTACTCGCATTGGTGATCGCGTTGATCAAAGTGTTTTTATCGTTCCCCGATGAGCGTTCAATGGCGTTTATTAGCGGTAGCGTGGGCTTTCCCTCTGCCAAGTCATCGCCGACGTTTTTGCCCATTTCTTTAGCATCGGCGGTGTAATCCAGCACGTCGTCTACTAATTGAAATGCGGTGCCGAGGTGCAGCCCATACTTAGCCAACGCCTCTTCTACGGGGCTAGCTTGTTTGGTGATGACAGCGCCCAATTGAGTCGAGGCTTCGAAGAGGATGGCCGTTTTAGACTGGATCGTCTCCATATATTGCGCTTCTGTGGTGTCGGCGGAGCCGCAGTTGATGAGCTGCATGACCTCGCCTTCGGCAATTTGATTAGTCGTATGAGATAGGATTTCCATCACCCGCATGCTGCCGACCTCTACCATCATCTGGAAGGCCCTTGAGTATAAATAGTCACCTACCAGAACGCTGGCAGCGTTGCCAAACATTTCATTGGCGGTTTCGCGGCCTCGTCTTAATTCAGATTCGTCGACGACATCGTCGTGTAACAGGGTCGCGGTATGGATAAATTCCACGATGGCGGCGAGCAATGTTTGATCTTTGCTGGCCTCAATGCGTTCAGGGTCGGCTGCTTTAGCGGCGAGGAGTAGCGCTACTGGGCGTAAGCGTTTGCCACCAGCCTGAACGATATAGGCGCCAAGTTGGTTGATTAATGCCACGTTGCTATTTAAATTGGCGGCGATGGTTTGATTAACCACCTCCATATCGGCCGACACGAGGCAAATAATCGATTGAATATCAACGGCTTGCGACTCGGCATCGCTGATTGGCGTACTGTTTAGCGTCATAGCTTCTAATTATACCGCAGCTCGGTGAAAAACGGCCGATTTCAGGGTACATTTATGGGCAACTAAAACTGCAAAAAAGTGCCGTCATTTTGTTGACCTAAGTGCCTGTAAACACTAGAATTCGCCTCCTGTTCGCTGGGTCCGTGTTATGGAAGAAAGTTGCGGTGAGTTTTTCGCCAATCCCCTTCGGAACGCCAATTGGCCAAATGGCCGGAGAAAAAATATGTACGCGGTAGTTAAAACCGGCGGTAAGCAATACCGTGTCGCGGTTGGCGACAAAGTCAAAGTTGAGTCCATCAACGCGCAAGAGGGTGATAAAGTCACTCTAGACCAAGTTCTTATGATTGGTGACGGTGACAATGTTGAAGTTGGCACTCCTACTCTAGATAAATCTGTTGAAGCAACGGTTCTTAGTAACGGCCGTGGTAAGAAACTTCGAGTAGTGAAATTCCGTCGTCGTCAAAATTCACGCACTCGCACAGGTCATCGTCAGAATTACACTGAGCTGGAAATTACTGCTATCGGCGGTAAGGCGGCGGCTAAAAAGCCAGCTGCGAAGAAAGCAGCACCTAAGGCTGCGCCTAAAAAAGAGGAAGCCCCAAAGGCGGCTCCAAAGAAGGCCGCTAAGAAAGCAGAAGGTGATGATTTGTCTAAAATTTCAGGTGTTGGCCCAGTAATCGTTGGCAAATTGGAAGGTATGGGTATTACCACTTTCCAACAAATTGCAGATTTTACGGCTGACGACATCGCTCGTATCGACGAGGAGTTAAACTTCAAAGGTCGTATCGAACGTGATGAGTGGGTTAAACAAGCTAAAGAATTTCTGAAAGGTTAATTCCCGGCTGAAAATTAGCTGCTCCAAGCGGCAGAGGTAAATAGCATGGCACATAAAAAAGCAGGCGGTAGTTCACGGAACGGTCGCGATTCTAATTCCAAGCGTCTAGGCGTAAAGCGCTACGCAGGTCAAGAAGTCAACGCAGGCAGCATTCTGGTTCGCCAGCGTGGTAGTACTTTCCACCCTGGTAGCAATGTAGGCATGGGCAAAGACTACACCTTATTCGCACTTGAAACAGGCGTTGTAAAGTTCGAAATTAAGGGCCCTAAAAACCGCAAGCACGTAAGTATCGTTGCGGCGTAGTAACCCAGAGCAAGATACGTCGAGTTAATCGACGAGAGAAGCCTCGCATTTGCGGGGCTTTTTTTTGGCCTGCATAGCCCATATTGGCTAGTCATATTTGGTGATTAATGTTGATGATCAAATATAACTAGCTTGATCGCGTTAGCTAGTGTTGATGAGCATACTTGGCGTTAACATAAATTTACATTTCCCATATTCTCACCCTCGTGATTTCAATAGGGATCACAGAGTTGGTAGGGGTCGTAGCGTTCCACAGATGGGATTCGGGGTTGCAGAAAAGGATTCGGAGTTCAAGAGTGAAATGCAAAGGACGATTCCTATCAGGAGTCATGTAAATACTATCTATGAGGACATAGAAATGAAAAATCTAACCAAACTAACTTTGTTAAGCGCGTCACTTTTTGTTGCTGGTATCGCCCAAGCTTCAGACACTCAATTGATTGGTACTGTTGAAGCAGTATGTGAAGCGAATGTAAACGGCACACTTTTGATGGATTTCGGTATCGATCCACAAGCTGGTGATACTGAAAGCCAAGGTGTACAAATTCGTTGTAACGACGGCGACGGTGCAACTGTTGAGTTGCGCAGTGCTGAGGGTGGCCTTGAGTCAGATGACAACGAGGACTTCTCTGTTGAGTACACAGCGACTTTGATGGAAGCGGCTACAGGCATTAACTTAAGCTTGACCACTACACCTGGCGTTGGTTTAAACGACGAGTTTGTTGATCAAACTATTGGCGGAAGTGCTGCTCTTGCAGGCGGTGTTGTTGCGGCTTTGGACGTAACATTGAATGACACTCCAGTATGGGCTGGCGGTTACTCTGATACTTTGTCTGTAGAAATTACAGCAAACTAAGAAGAGCTTAAGCTGTTCTAGGGGAGAGCGATCTATCCCACCACAGGTCGCTTTTCCCTTTTTCCTGTCACTAAATCTTAGGTTATCCAACGAGTCGGGCCGCATAAGGCCACATTAATACTATGAAATATTCTGATCTAAAAAGAGCGTTAGTTGCGAAGCAAAGTTTGCTCAGCATACTGTTGCTAATCAGCGTCATTATCGGGCAAAACGCTTACGCACAGCGTGTGCAACCAATGGTGTTTGAACTTGAACCGATTGGAGCAAAGGCTTCGGCGTCACTGCGTGTAGAAAACACATTGCAGAACCCGATGACCGTAGAAATAATTCCTACAAAAATCACGATGGATGAGTACGGTAATGAAACGCTCGTACCAGCTGACGATGATTTTCTTATTTATCCACCACAAACATTGATTGAAAAGGGTAAAACCCAGGTGGTGAGGGTCAAGTACATTGGCGATCCAACGATAAAAACGTCACACGCGTACCGAGTGTCTGTGAAACAACTTCCAGTCGACCTCAAAGAGAGCGGCCACACTGGTGTTGGCATGGTGATTAACTTCAACACGTTGTTGAACGTTACGCCAAGCGATGCAGAGTCGGATATTGAGGTAACGGAGATCTCTCCCGGCGACGGCGAGCGATGGAATATCGCAATCGAGAATAGTGGTGACCGGTTTTCGCGTTTGTCTAAAACGGTTTGGCACATTTCAGATACCTCAGACACTTCAAATACCAAACGCATTAAGAGCTTGGATGTCGGCAAGCTAACGCAACGTAACCTAGTGCTGCCGCATTCAACTCTGAAGATGTCGATACCCGCGATTGAGGGTTTTAAACCCGAGACAACGAAAATTGCGATCGCTGACGGCTAAATGATCTAGAGCATGGTAGTTCAGGGGTTGAGGACAATGAAATTTTGGAAACGCTTTACAGATGGACTTCTGATTAGCTGTGTTTCCCTGATTGCGGCTTGTGTAAGCTCAGCGGTATTGGCGGCACCGGCAATGGAGTTGGAGCTGCCTCTGACCGTTAATGCGGCCTATAGTGGCGATATCAATGCAGCCATAGCAACTGAGTCACTTGCCGGCGAGACCCAGTCGAAGGTTAAGGTTGATCGAGTACGTTTGCACGACCTTCTCAAAACCTTCGCCGATATCGAGCAACTTACGGAGTGGAACTTGGCCGAAACCGAGTTAAGCGGCTGGATTACGCTCGACGAGTTACGTAATAGTGGTTTAGAAATATGGTTTGATTCTAGCGCGCTCACCCTCAATTCTAAGGTACCGCGCTTAGGTACCCAAAACGTATCGGTGAGGGGCGGGCGCAAACCGGAGTTAGAAGAACATTATTCACAATCACGTTTCGCGAGCGGCTTAACGGTTTACGCTAGAAACAATTATAACCACATGGCCTCGCGCGGTCAGAAGAAGGGCTTTGGTGACCTATCCGTTGATCTTACCGGGTTTGTTTCGTTTGGCGGGTTTGGTGGCTGGTCTCTATTTTATCAAGGCGAATATCAGCAAGGTGACGAGCAGCCGTTCAAGCGCAAAGACGTTACCTTAGTGCACGATGATTTTAAGCGCGGGCTCCGCTATTCTCTTGGCGATGTAAGGCCGAGCACATCGCGTTTTCAATCCTCGGCCGATATGTTGGGTGTTAGCATTGAAAGAAACTATTCCGACATAAATCCATTCCGTAATCTTAAGCCAAGCGGCCGTAGCGATTTTACCTTGGAGCGAGAGTCCCGGGTTCAGTTTGAGGTTAACGGTGTTATTGTCGATTCGCAGGATCTACTCCCAGGAACGTATTCGATTAATGATTTTCCGTTGGCCATTGGTGCGAATGACGTGCGAGTGTGGGTAGATGATGGTATTTCACGCACCGAGGTATCGAATTTTTCAACCTACGTTGATACAACCTTGTTGGCAAAAGGCATTACTAACTTTGGTACCAGTCTTGGTGTATTGAGAGAGCGTGGCGGAAACGGATCAAGGCGCTATTCGGATGATGTCGGTGTCATGGGGTTTTACGAAAGAGGGTTGACTGACAATCTAACCTTGGGCGCCCAAGCTGAAATTTCAGAATCACACGGCCTTTTTGCCACGAGCGCCATTTTTGGTTCGCCTATAGGAATATTTGCGGCTGAGGCGGCCGCATCAAAGCGTGACGGCCACGATGCGGGCACAGCAGGCCTATTGCGCTACTTTTACTCCGGCGTCACCAACTCGAACTGGCAAGTACAAACTGACTTACAGGCAAGTTATCGTTCAGATAGCTTTATGAGTATGGCCGAGGTGGTCGTGCGGCCCGAGGAGCAAGCGCTAAACGCTAGAACATCATTTGGTAAGAATGGCTTATCGCTGAGTTTGTCCGGTGAGCTCAGAACGGTTAACGAGATCGACTCAACTCGGTTGTCCGCTACTTTGTCAAAGTCATTTGACGGTTTTTCGGTCTCTCTTGGTTACCAACATTTGGATTCTGAGCGCAACGGTGGCGAGAGCGACGATAAGGTAAGCCTGACAATTTCTAAACGCTTGAAAAGTTCGTCGCTGCGTGGTCAATACAAGTCGGCTAACCGAGAGTATCGAGCAGAGTGGCGTAAAAATTCGTCGCGTAATGTTGGTGACATTCGCTCGCGCGTTCTTGCGATTTCCGATTTGGATTCCAATGACGCCGAGCTGGAAGTTGGTTATGTTGGCAATCGTTATGAATTAGACGTGCGGCATAGTACGTCACTTAACCGTATTGATGAAAGTGCGGATTCATCGCGAACCAACTTAACGATGGCCGGGAGTGTCGGTTACGCCGATGGCCGAATCGCATTTGGCCGCCCGTTCACTGACGGTTTCGTCATCGTAGACCGACATCGCAATTTACGCGGTAAGAAAATATCCATCGCTCGCAACTCAAGCAACGGTGCTGCGGTAACGTCAACCAAAGCTTTCAATACCGCGCTGATACCATTAACGAGCAGTTATCGTTCTCAGCGATATCTATTTGCGGTTGAAGACCTACCGGTGGGCTACGATTTGGGTTCAGGTGACGTCAACATCTATCCAGGCAATCTATCAGGTTATCGCTATAAATTGGGTTCCGACGCTGCGAATACGGTGCTTGGTAAGGTATTTAGCCCCGCAGGGGAGCCGCTTAGTCTTATCTCAGGAAAGATCCTGCCACTTGGTAAAAATAATTCCGAACAAAATGAAACCATCGTATTTACGAATCGCACGGGCCGTTTCGTAGCGGAAAAAATGCGTCTTGGTAAATATCAGCTTGTCTTTGGTGAGAAAGACGAATGGGTTGGCGAGTTAGAGGTGGTAGAAGGCGATGAGCCCGGATTGGTATTGGTTGGCGATATTCAACTCAAGGAGCGAGAGCAATGAGCAAGTCGAGATTGTTGATCACATTTGTTTTGCTTATGTGGTTTGCTTCTGCGTTAAACGCGCAGACCGCTGGTCCAGCCCTTGTTCCGCTGGAAGTTCGCGCGCCCAGCGTGGTGCAATTTGAGTATGATCCTTTTTCAGGGCTGCCCAGTTCTGAGAGCTTTTCCGTGGAGGTCCATAACTTAAGCCCAGGCGACAGTGACTTTGATGAGCTTGCGCAGCAGCAAGCCATATTGAGCATTCAGCCTCTTGACGCGGCAAGTTTTAATTTAGTTGGTCAGACTCTGCAATTGCCCGTAGAGCTTGTATCGAATAACCAGCCTTCATTTACCCGCGTCGAACAAGGTTATGCTGGCGCCATTCTACTAAGCCCTGAAGATTCACCTAGCAGCGTTTCCGAATTTACGATTAATCTACCTGAATCTCTATATGCCGACGCTGGGGGCTATACCTTGGATTTGGAAATTTCCCTATTAGATGCGCTAAGCAACGAACCTATTGTAGCCTCCAGACTTATGACTGTTGAGGTTTCAGTCGTCCAAAAACTGCAAACAAATATCGCAGGCACGAAAGGTCGATACGAGGATGGTGCCAATTTTGCGGTGATCGACTTTGGTGAGCTACAGACTGGCGAAGAGCAACAAGTTTTTATTCAAGTGCGTGGCAATACCGACGCCAATATTACGGTTAGCTCCGAAAATAATGGCAAAATGCTCAACAAAGAGAACCCCAAACTTTATGTGGATTACACCGTTGATGTTGATGGCCAGGTGTCAGATCTCGAGGCGCCACTAGTGCTCGCGCGTACTCTTGCAAAGGATTTGCAGGGTTCGGCTTACCCTATGAAGGTAACGATTGGTAACGTGTCGAAGAGTTTTTCTGGAATCTATCAAGACATCATCAGCGTTGATGTGAGCCCACAGTAAACGCCGACGGGCGACTCGAGATCTAAAAACCTGCTTGCCGTTTAATATTGCTGAACTAAGGCTCAATCATGTAATATATGGTTTGTATATATATTGTATATAAAGTGAACTATGGGCATTCTTAAAATCAGTAATCAGTTGCACGATGAAATTAGAATATCAAGCAAAGCGATGTCGCGATCCATTAACGCGCAGGCCGAATTTTGGATCAAGGTCGGGCGTCTGAGTGAGCTAAATCCAACGCTTAGCTATCAGCAGATACTTAAAGAGCATTTGATGTCGGAGAGTTCGATTGGTTCTGGTTTATCTCCAGATCGAGAAGCCTGAGCGTGTCGCGCGTTATAATTAAAAACGAGGCAGAGATTGGCCTGATGCGGGAGTCAGGCCAGCTTCTTGCTCGCGTGTTCAGCGAACTTGATACATTTTTGGTGCCTGGTGTCTCAACCATGCAAATCAATGATCGAGTTGAAAAATTTATCGTTGATGTTCTGCATGCGCGACCTGCGAGTAAAGGCCAGTATGACTACGAATTTGTGCTGAATTGTTCGCCTAACAATGTCGTGTGTCACGGCATGCCGAGTGAGACCGCCATCGTGGGGCCTAGCGATATTATTAACATTGATATTACTCTGGAGAAAAACGGATTTATCTCGGATTCCAGTAAGATGTATTTGATGGAAGGCGCTAGTGCTCGAGCTAGAAAATTGGTAGCAACAACGTATCAGGCAATGATTGAAGGGATTCGACAAGTGAAGCCGGGTGCTACTCTCGGAGATATCGGTTATGCAATTCAGCTATTCGCTGAAGCAGCGGGGTACAGTGTGGTTAGAGAATACTGTGGGCACGGCATTGGAAGAGAAATGCATGAAGCGCCGAATGTGTTGCACTACGGCAATAAAGGAGTTGGGCTTACGCTGGAGCCAGGTATGACCTTCACCGTCGAGCCGATGATCAATGAAGGTAGTTTTGATACCGTCACTCAGTCAGACGGCTGGACGGTGGTAACCAAGGATGGTCGACTCTCTGCTCAGTGGGAGCACACAGTTTTAGTCACACAGACAGGCTATGAAGTGCTCACCATACGAGAAGGAGAGTCTATTTAGCGGTGCTTAGTAGAACCGCTGATTAAACCAAAAGGCGAACCGCTTGAGTTAATGCTTCGTTATAATCTCTAACCTGCATTTTGGCGTATAAGGTGCGTAAATGAGTGCGTACCGTATTTAGGGAAATCCCCGCCTCGTAAGCGATTTCCTTTGGTTTTTTTCCAGCAACCATCATTTTCACGATTCGTGTTTCACTACACGACAAGCCAAACGCTCGAGCGAGCGTTTTTATTTTATGTTCTGTGTAGGTTAGGTCACCTTGAATAGTGAGTATCAAATGGTCCGAATACAATGATTCGCGCGAAAGCGTATAGGCACGGCACACCATGTCCATGTTTCTTAATACGAAGCGCTCTGACTGAATACTGTTTTTGTCGTCGCACTCCATGCTGTTTGATAGCTGGGCGATAACACGACTTACATAAGCGTTATTTTCCTGGCTGTTAAAGTGCAGTTTATTGCCTGAAAGCCCAACCCAGTGCTTTTCGATGGCTTGCTCGCCTTGTAAGTTTGATTCCAATAACTCCATATTTGGTTGAAACAAAAAAATTGGTTGAGGAAAGTGCCTGAAGGGCGCTAGTTTCTCAACTTGCAAAGATAAACTACTTGGTTCTGGTATTGGTAAAGCAACGTTAACCGACATTTGTGTTGGCTCCAAGTTTAGTCCGTGTGCCCCCTACATATCGTTTGCCGTCGAAACCCTCGAAATTTCCATGACTGACAAGCTTATATAGCCCAGCGGATTCGCCTAAGGTTCATAACCTAAAAGCGTGTTTTAAAAACTAAAGTAAAAGCAACAGAGTGACCAAAGTCGTAAATTATGGGGAAAAAGTCCCCTGGCACTTATCTTGTGCTCTAAAATTTATACTTTTAAGATGCGATTCATTTTCCCCAAAATGAACAGCAAGGTCACGACCCCCGTTTGCAAACTACGAATTACTAAAACATAAATTCTTACAAATTTACATATATAGCGTTAGTGTTCGAAGTAAGATTTTTCTCTCAGCTACATTGAACATTAACGAAAAAGTAATGTAAATAGTCTTTTTGCATTACGTTTGTCTTTTTATCTAGCTGTTTCTAAGGTTTTTTGGAGTCGAATTAACATAACATGTTGATAAATATTGTTTTAAAAAGGATCACCCTTTTCTTCGCGTTTCTACTTGGCCAGGTGGCAAATGTGTTTGCTTCAGAGGCAATTTCTTTGATTTCTGATTGTCCATTGGTTGAAACGAACCCTAATGCCGTGGTTGTTCTGGACGCCAAAACATCGCCTATCGGGGGTTGGAGCCACATTCGAGAAGACAATTTTCCTGGCTTGAAACATGATCGTAGCTCATATGCGATTGGTTCCCGCGCGGGTTCTATTAGTGAAGGGAGTTGCTCAGATACTGAAGTTTTGCAAACTACACTGGTTGTGAAATACAGTGATTGGGATCAGCAGCACGCAAACGGGGTTGAGCTGGTGATCGATCAAGCTGATCTAGCTATCGGCAGTTTGGCGTATCTTGTGATGGACCTGAAGTTAAATCGTATTGGCAGCTACATTCCTTCTGTACCTGAGCTACGCGATACTTATCAACAATATGATGCCCAAATAAATTGGTCGGAGTTTGATCATGGAAAGGCAAGCTTTGGAATAAGCCTATTTGAAGAAGGAGCATTAGATCAATCGAGCGAGTCGCTAAATCTCGAATACCATTTAGACATCGATCAAGTGCGTTATTTCGATAAATGGATTCGAGTTAGCATACCCATTGCAAGCTTTGAGACGTTTTTAGAACAAGAATACCGACGTAAAAATGCCAAGCCTGAGGTGGTTTCAAATGCTAATTTATATGGGTTTCGGCTAACCGCAGAGACCAGCCGTGGTAAGCAATTGCGTAACATTTTGGGTGAACAATGGCACCTTGATATTCCTGAAGTTTATAAAGAACTATCGATAAGCCTTGCGAGCGTTAGTGTAATCGTTAAATAGATTAATCTGCTTCTGGGTTGAACCAAGCTAGGTCACTATGTAAGGAGACAACGGAGCCAACAATAATGAGTGTAGGAGCATGAACCTGCTGACCAGAAATTATGTCATTCATCGTTGCCAACGTTCCGGTAAACACCTGTTGTTGCTGAGTTGTCCCTTGTTGCACTAGAGCAATCGGCATATCTGGGCGCACACCATGTTTTATAAGTTGCTCACATATGGTTGGTAACCCGACTAAGCCCATGTAGATAACCACGGTTTGATTTTCGGTTGCCAACAATGGCCAGTTAAGATCGACTGTGCCGTCTTTTAGGTGGCCGGTTACGAACAAGCAAGACTGTGCGTGGTCGCGATGAGTGAGGGGAATGCCCGCATAAGTCGCGCAACCGCTGGCGGCCGTAATACCCGGCACGATCTGAAAAGGTACGTCAGATTTTGCCAGTAGTTCTATTTCTTCGCCGCCACGGCCAAAAATAAATGGGTCACCGCCTTTCAGGCGCACAACACTCTTTCCTTGAAGTGCAAGATCAACCAAAAGCTGATTAATATCTCCTTGTGGTACGGCATGCTCGGCGCGTTTCTTGCCAACATAGATACGGTCTGCATCTCGACGAGTAAGGTTAAGTATCTCTTTGCTCACTAGGCGGTCATACAAGACAACGTCTGCTTGTTGCATTAAGCGTAACGCTCGGAAAGTCAGAAGGTCTGGGTCGCCCGGGCCCGCGCCGATTAACCAGACTTCGCCCACGGCGTCGTTTGCTGATTGCTTGGCGTCGATTTGTTGTTGTAATGCCTGCTCGGCTTTTTGCTGCCGACCAGAGAAAAAGTATTCGGCGATCGGGCCCTGAACGACGCGTTCCCAAAAACGTCGGCGGTCCCGTTCTTCCGGTAATGCTTTTTTTAATTGGTCTCGATAACGGCCCATGGTAGCAGCCAGGGCACCATAGCTCGCTGGAATAAACGCCTCCAATTTACTGCGCAGCATGCGCGCCAGAACTGGAGCATCGCCGCCTGTTGAGATGGCGATCAATACCGGTGAGCGATCAACGATAGATGGCGTGATAAAACTGCATAACTCAGGTTGGTCTACGACGTTAACCGGAATGTTTTTTGCCTGAGCTAATTCGGAGACGCGCTGATTTACTTCAGGAACGTTGGTGGCGGCGGTGATTAGGCGGTAACCACCGATATCCTGCTCGTCAAATTCACGGCGATGGTGAGTAATGCTCGGGCCAAACTCTTCGCTTATCTCAGGGCAAATTTCAGGTGCGACAACCGTTATGTTTGCGCCAGCGGAATGCATTAGTCGAATTTTACGAAGCGCGACAGGGCCACCTCCAACAACCAAACAGGCTTGGTTTTGGAGATTGACGAAAATTGGGTAATTTTGCATCGAGCTATTTTAACTCACCGCGACATTCTTGTGGCATCATCCGCGTATGACTTTGCTACAAAATTCAGAACAAGGTGCCATCAGGCACGCGATACAAGAGATTGCCGTTGGCCCTGACCGTGGGCGAGATATCGAGCGTGATCATGCGCGGCAAGTAATGCACTTTATATTGTCCGGCCAGGCCGATGATGTGCAAAGTGCGGTGTTTTTGATTGGATTACGCATGAAGCGTGAGTCGATAAATGAGTTCAGTGGTTTGCTTGATGCATTGCAAACCAGCTATACGCCGGTGACGGCCAAGGTCAACGACTTACTTTGTTTGGCTGACCCATTTAACGGCTATGCGCGTACTACTTCGATGACGCCGTTTATAGCGCCAGTGTTAGCGGCGAATGGTATGGCCGCGATGATGCACGGCGTGGAAACTGTTGGCCCTAAGCATGGTGTTACCGCACACAAAGTATATCGTCTAGCGGGCATGAATGCGTTGCAGTCAACGGCGAAGGCGGTGGCCCAACTCGAGGAAATTGGGTGTGCCTACCTTGATCAAAGTATGTATTCGCCTTCGTTGTTCAACTTGCAGAGCTTGCGAGATAGAATGGTTAAGCGCACGGCACTGACTACTCTTGAGAGGCTTCTAACCCCGATTCGCGCTGTAGATCGAACGCATTTAGTGCTCGGTTATGTGCATAAAGCCTACCCGGAAATCTATACACGCGCCGCGCAGCAGGCCGGTTATAAGAGCGTGCTATTGCTCAAGGGCGTCGAGGGCGGTTTGGCACCAAGTTTGAATAAACCACTGCGTCAGTTCTTTTTTGAAGCCCCATTTCCAGAGCAGGTTGATGAAGAAAAACAAGTCATCGAACTGGGTGAGCTTCCATTGTCAAAGGTGCCGGCATTGAAGATTTTATCATCTGAAAATGCCGTTGAAGAATGTTTACAGGCGGGGTTGAATGCCCTAAAAGGTCAGCCCGGAGTAGCACGAGATAGCTTGGCTTTGGCGGCTGGACAGATACTGTTTACACACAATGAGAGCCTGACATTGGTCCAAGCTGTTGAAAAAGTACAGAACTGCTTGGATAATGGGTCAGCCTTAGCGCGCTTTGATGCAATGATTTCAAATACTTAACGCGCAAAAAAACTAACGATAAAGAGCAAAAACTAATGTCCAAAGCAAAAAGCGCCATCGCCATGCAGCTCCCTGATACGCCTCAAGTTAAAGAGGCTATGGAGTTTCTCACCAGCATTGTTGGTTCGGCATGCCAATTCAAAGCATCGGATATTCACATACGTTCAGGGCATCAAATTATGATGCGCCTCGATGGGCGAATTCGTCAAGTCAAGGGGTCACCCCAGATGAGTGACGAAATGATCGAGCGTTTGATTTTTCCACTGATGTCCAAACACCACTTGGGTTTATTCAAAGAGGACAATCAAGTCGATTTATCACTTAGCGATAGTGACGGCAATCGTGTTCGCGTTAACATGTTCCGGCAGCTCGGGCATTTGGCGGTGGTGATGCGGGTGATTGAAAACGTAATTCCAGAGCCAGATGCGCTTGGGCTTCCTCAGCAGGTACGCAATATCGCTAAAATGAGGCAGGGTTTAGTGATCTTCTCAGGTGCCACAGGTTCGGGTAAGTCTACCTCAATGGCATCGTTGTTGAATGTGATCAACAATGAGCGTTATCAACATATTTTGACCATCGAAGACCCAGTAGAATACGTGTTCACTGAACAACGGTGCGTGATTTCACAAAGGCAGGTCGGCATCGACGTGCCTGACTTTGCATTGGCGATGAAAGCCGCGTTACGAGAAGACCCTGATGTTATTCTGATGGGTGAGATGCGAGACCCAGAGAGTATTGAGATCGCGTTAACCGCGGCCGAAACAGGCCATTTAGTATTCAGTACTTTGCACGCACCAAATTCGGCTGACGCGATTACGCGGATGGTGTCGAGTTTTGCTGGTGAAGAGCAAGCGACGATTCGTGCTAAGCTCGCGCATAATTTGCGCGCCATTGTTACCCAGCGCTTGTTACCCAGAAAAGAGGGCACGGGTCGAACCGTCGCATGCGAGGTATTAACGGTGACGCCATTGGCTCGTGAGTTGATCGTTGAGCCTATGCGTATTAAGGAGATAAAGGACCTGATCAAGGGTGGTGACAAAGTTGAAGGCATGCTGCATTTTGACGAACATCTTCTGACCCTGGTACGCGATGATGTTATCTCCGATGAAATAGCGCTGACCAATGCTTCAAGCGCCACTGATTTGGCCTTAAAACTAAAAGGATTTTAAGCAGATTAGATAGATACTGTAATGCGTCTTGTTATTGGAAATAAAAATTATTCCAGTTGGTCCTTACGCCCGTGGCTATTGATGCACGCGTTTGGTGTTGGTTTTGACGAGCACATCGAGTGGCTTGGTGAACCAAATTTGTCATCAAGGTTACGCCGGTTTTCCGATAGCGCGCGTGTTCCTGTTCTGAATGATGGTGACCTCACCGTTTGGGACTCGTTAGCGATCTGCGAATATATAAACGATCAATATTTGGGTGGAAAGGCCTGGCCGGCGAAAGCCGCCGATAAGGCGCTTGCAAGAGCCGTGACAGCGGAGATGCATTCGGGGTTTGCCGCGTTGCGCAATGAAATGCCAATGAATTGTCGCGCCTCGCGGCATGTCGAATCGAGCAGCAGCGCGAAGGCGGATATTGCTCGAGTCGACGAAATTTGGTCTAAATACGCGCGCGAAGATAGCGAAGGCAATTTACGTTTGTTTGGCCATTTTGGTATCGCGGACTGCTTTTTTGCACCGGTAGTCATGCGCTTCTTAACCTACGAGCCAGAGCTGTCGACCTCGGCGCGGGCTTACGTTAACAGCATGCGCAAACACCCGTCTTTAGAGCAATGGGTTAGTGCTGCTTTGCTCGAGACAGAGATCGTTGATATCGATGAAGCGGGCGTTGATAGAGAGTAGATCTTTCAGAGCACGAAAAAAATGTGCATTAGGCTTAACCAGCCGTGGTGTCACCAAAGCTCATGTATTTAATTTCCAGATAATCATCCAAACCATATTTTGATCCTTCACGCCCCTGGCCGGATTCTTTAATGCCGCCGAAGGGGGCCATTTCATTAGAAATCGCGCTGTCGTTAACGCCGACCATGCCATATTCGAGTGCTTCTGCAACTCGCCAACTTCGTGAGTAGTCTTTGGTGAACAAATACGCGGCAAGCCCAGCACGCGTATCGTTCGCCATTCGTATTGCTTCTTCCTCGGTGTCAAACCTTATCAGAGGAGCAACCGGGCCAAAAATCTCCTCCTTGAACGCACGCATTTGATTTGATACGTGTTTGAGAATGATGGGCTTGATAAAAGGAGGCGCTACCAACGATTTGGTAGCTTGAATCAACGGAGTTGCGCCGAGATTAATTGCATCGTCGACAATTGCTTGAACATTTTGGGCTGCTTCTCGATGAATGAGCGGGCCTATGGACACGGTTTCACTAAGGCCGTTGCCGACGTTCAAGGTTTGTATCGCTTGGCTCAGCTTATCGGCGAACAAATCAATGATCGAATTCTGAACGAGTATACGGTTTGCGCAAATACAAGTTTGCCCGGCGTTGCGGAACTTGTTTTGCACTAAGGCTTGAACAGCGCTATCGATATCAGCATCGTCAAACACAATAAATGGCGCGTTACCGCCCAGCTCCATTGAGGTGCGCTTCATTGTTTTCGCGCAAGCAGCGGCCAGTGTTTTGCCGACGCTGGTCGAGCCTGTAAATGTTAGCTTGCGAACCAGCTGGCTACTGGTCAGTGCTTCCCCGATCGCTTCGGTATCGCCGCAGACGATGTTGATCACGCCAGCCGGAATTCCTGCACGGTTTGCAAGTTCTCCGAATGCCAGTGCTGAAAACGGGGTTTCGTTTGCGGGTTTGCAAATAACCGTGCAACCGGCGGCGAGCGCAGGTGCGATTTTCCTCGCGAGCATCGCATTCGGGAAGTTCCAAGGTGTAATACAGGCGACGACGCCAACCGCTTGCTTGATGCAAATGACTCGTTTATCAGGCGATGATGCCGGTATGACATCGCCATAGATTCGCGTTGATTCTTCCGCGAACCACTTAAAGTAACTGGCCCCATACTGAATCTCAGCTCGAGCTTCAGGCAGTGGCTTGCCCTGTTCCGCGGTAAGAATCTGAGCCAAGTCTTCCTGGTGCTCTAGGAGTAATTCATGCAGACGATATAGATAAACAGAGCGCTCCTTAGCGGTGAGTTGTTGCCAACCGTTTAGTGCTTTGTCGGCCGCTTGTATTGCGCGCTCAGCCTCGGTTTCACCAGCTAGGGCACAGCGTGCAATTGCTTCTCCGGTTGCCGGGTTTTCTACAACAAAGGAGTTACCTGTTTTGGCATCGCACCAGTTGCCGTCAATAAAGGCCTGATTCTTAAGTAGAGAATTTTCCTGGTTCAACGGCGCTAGAACTCCTGAACTAAATCCAACACAGCTGCAACGTGCCCCTTAACTTTGACTTTGCGAATCTCGTGTTTGAGTTTGCCTTTACTGTCGAAGATGAACGTGCTGCGTTCAATGCCCATGTATTTTTTGCCATACATGTTTTTTTCCTTAATAACATCCATAGCGTTGCAGAGTTCTTCTTCAGGGTCCGAAATCAGATCGAACGGGAACTCATGCTTATTAATAAAGTTCTGGTGCGAGCGGATGCTTTCGCGCGAAACTCCAAGAATTTCTGTATTCGCGGCTTGAAAATCTTTATACGCATCGCGAAATTCTTGGCCTTCGGTAGTGCAGCCAGGAGTGTTGTCTTTTGGGTAAAAGTACAATACTAAATTTTTCCCTTTTAAACTGCGAAGCTTTAGAGATTCATTTTTTGTGGTGGCCACGGTTAATGCGGGGATAAGGTCGCCAATTTGGATAGTCATGGTTTCTGTTTAAGTTTAGTTTGGAGCCGAAAGTATAAGTCTAATCGATGATTTGCCAGTGAAGTTTCTCGGCATGTGCGCGCAGCCGGTCATCGGGTGTGACGGCAATCGGCGTGTCTACTAGCTCCAGCAAGGGTAGGTCATTAATCGAGTCACTATAAAAGGTGCTGCTACTCAATTGTTTGCTATTTGAGCTCATCCAGTCTTGTAAGCGAGTTACTTTGCCATGTTGGTAACAAGGAGTGCCAGAAACTTTGCCTGTGTAGGCGCCGTCAATGAACTCCGCTTGAGTGGCAAGCAGCGTTTCTACGCCGAGACGCTCGGCGATGGGTTGAGTCACGAAGTCATTGGTGGCTGTAATGATCAAAATATCATCACCAGCCTTACGGTGAGCATCCAGCAAATCAGGCTTGCCGCTTTGAATCATTGGTTCGATGACGGTTTGCATGAAGTCATTACGCCAGCTATACAGCTGCTCTAGCGAAAATTGAGTAAATACTGAAAACTGATACTCACAAAACTCATATATATCCAGCACTCCGTCCAAATATTGCTGGTAGAAATGATCTTGACGAGCTTGTTGTTCTTTGGCGTCGACCGCGCCTATTTCAGCTAAATACATGCCCCAACCATGGTCGCTATCGCCGTTGAGTAAGGTGTTGTCGAGATCAAAAAGTGCGAGAGCCAAGGATGTTCTCCAAATTCAAAAATGCTTGAAAAGCGTGAGTTTCGGCGATTGCGTTATGCAGAACCTGTACACAAGTTAGTGCACAACACGGGCAAACTTGATTATAATGCCTTTACATTACAGAGTCTGGGCAAACTGCCGATATATTCCAAACGTTGGTCTATTAATAATACGAGGCATGCAAAATTTCGAACCCATCTTTGCTAACGACGGTTACCGGCCTAATGTTGGCATTATAATTTGCAACAATAAGGGGCAGGTATTTTGGGCGCGTCGTATTAATAATGATGGCTGGCAATTCCCACAAGGTGGCGTAAGCCGCAATGAATCCTTGATCGAAGCCATGTATCGTGAGCTTCAAGAAGAAACTGGCCTTGAGCGAGAGCAAGTAAAGGTGGTTGCGCATACTAAGGAGTGGCTCCACTATGATTTGCCACAAAAACTTCTTCGTAATCAGCGTCGCAGGGCGAAGGGGCCTGGGCGTCGCAGAGTCAGCTTTAAAGGTCAGAAACAAGTATGGTTTCTATTGGAACTCATTGAGGATGATTCGGCGGTAAATCTGCATGCGGGTATAGAGACACCCGAGTTCGATAGCTGGCGTTGGGTGGACATGAGGCATGCTATTGATAATATCGTTGATTTTAAGAAAACCGTTTATCAGAAAGCACTGTCTGAGCTGGGCGAATACTTGCCATCGAGTTAAGCTGATGGCCCCTTACTACTCACATCATCAATAGGAATTATAGAGTGACCCTACTACCCAATGTTAAACGCCTTTGTTTAGCATCTTTGCCCTTATTTGCCTGTATTTGTTTGGTTAACGCGCATGCCGCTGATAAATTATCACGGGCCGCGGTAGCGGCGGTTATTACTGAGCAAGCTAAGCAAAATCGCTTCCCGAATAAACTCGAGTTTAGCGATGGCAATGGCGGTAGTCGTACCGGCATTGTGAACTATACCTTTGACCAAAAAGTTCATAAGGACATGGCTGACGTGTACCTTAAATACCAGCCTGATTACGCTTGCTTTGTTGCGATTGACGTTGATTCTGGCGCTATTCTTAATTTAACCAGTTTCATTAAGGCTGATGAACAGTGGGACAATTTAGTTATGCGATCAGATTACCCAGCGGCTTCGGTATTTAAAATGGTGACTGCGGCCGCTGGCCTTGATATGGGTAAACTCTCACCTGATACGGTGATTCCATTCAACGGTAAATCGACCAGCTTGTATAAAAAACAAGTGTTCAATCATAAAGATAACAAGTGGACGCGAAAACCGACTTTGAAAGAGTCATTCGCCAAATCAGTTAATGCTGTATTTGGTCGCATTGGCGTATATGAAGTAGGAGCGGAAAACTTAAATGAGTACGCCAGTAAATTCGGGTTTGGTAAAAGCTTGAAGAGTGATTTCCGTTTGCCGCCTAGTATTGTTGGCTTGGATTTTGATTCGGAATGGGAGATCGCCGAAGCGGCGTCTGGTTACACAAAGGAAATCAAACTAAGCCCGATTCATGCAGCGCAAATGGCGGCGATTGTCGCTAATGACGGCAAGATGATCACGCCATACATGGTTGAGTCAGTTTCAAAAGCGAATGGGCAAACCCTTTATAAAGCGAAATCAGGTTTAAGTAATAAGCAAGTTATTAGCCCTGAGTCAGCCAAGGAGATGCGTTCCATGATGCGTGAGACTACACGTATCGGCTCAGCGAGAAAATCGTTCCAAGGCCTGAATCGTTACAAGGTGTATCGTGATATGGAGATTGGCGGCAAAACCGGCTCGCTAACCGGTTATTCGCCTAAAGGTAGGCATGATTGGTTCGTTGGCTACGCTGAGAAAGACGGCAAACGAATCGCTTACGCATCACTAATCATTAACAAAGAAAAGTGGTATGTTCGAAGTGCCTATGTTGCACGGCAGTTTATCTATCATTACTTTACGGAACAAGCGAATCGCGGCCAAGAAGCGATTGCAGCGGCTGAGTAATACGGTGTCATCGATGACCGCCCCGGCTAATACAATTATCTTGGCATTAGCCTCTGCTGGCTTATAAGATCTATAGAACGGAAGAGTAAAGGTACGTAAATTGCGACAGTTACGGGATAAATATACACTCTCCAACTAGAAGTCAAAAAAATGAACCAGGAATTTGATTTCTCCTTGGAACACGAAGCCTAATTGTAATTTGGAACGGAAAACATAAAGGAGCCATAATTCGTTAACACGGGATTCAAGGTTAAGAAAATTAGGAAAAATTAAACGTAGTATGAAAGGACAATATTCTAAGAATTAAAATAAATGAGGGTTCTTGATGCTGTCGATATTCGAGACTCAGATTGGTGCATCATACTGCTAGTTATAAAAAGATTGAATTGTCGTTAAAATATTATGGTTGGTCGAATTACTAAATACATCGCTTTTGTTTTTTTGTTTTCATCGATAGTTCTTGCCGGCCTATGGTGGTTCAATTTGCCGTATCATAGCTTGCCCGTTGAATATGAATCGAGGAGAGTTTCTTTAAGCTCAAACGAAGCAATACCACGCCCAACTTCTATAGATTTGCCTTATGCAGACAAGTCGCGATTTCAGAAACTTGATTTATATGTTCCGAAATCTGGAGCAAAGCCTTTTCCACTGGTAATTTGGATTCATGGCGGGGGACTTATCATGGGTGACAAGAGTTCAATGCCTAGGACTGATTTTGGCCCTGCGCCAACGCCCACTAGCAACTGGGGCCCTTTTCAAGTTCAAGTGCCTGATGTGCAGAAGTTAAATGCAGAAGGCTATGCGGTTGCAAGTCTTAACTATAGACTAGGGATGTCTACCGTCACTGCAGCAAAATCTGCAATTAAGGACGCAAAGGCAGCAGTGCGTTTTTTAAGAGCAAATTCTTCAAAGTACAACATTGACCCTCAGCGCTTTGCTGTATGGGGAAATTCTATGGGGGGGTATTTGGGTGCTATGCTAGGAGTAACTGGAAATAGACCGTCAACATTTGACGACCCCAGCCTTTCCGACTTGAACATTCCAAGCGGTGTTCAGGCAGTTATAATCTGGTTTGGTGCCGAGGATAGGATGCCCCGTAAGCTAAGCCTGGATTATCAAATTTCTAAATCAAAAAAATTCCCTCCATTTCTAATAGTCAATGGTGACGCCGACCCTGTAGTTCCTCACGAGAAGGCTTTAAAACTTCACTCATTACTCAAAGAGGCAGGTGCAGATTCACGTATATCGATTCTGCCGGGTGCCGGACATGAAGACCCGACTTTTATGAAAACGCAAATTGAACCTGCTTTGCTATTTTTAAATGAGGCTTTCGAATAGACTCGATCGACACCACTTTTATATTGCCTGTGGGCTCTAAAAAAATCGGATTGCCGCTAACAAGCGCTATTGAAGCTGGTGGCTGGATTTATCTTTCAGGTGCTCTCGGGGCAGTCCTAGGCAAAGGTTTTGTGGATCGAGAAATTTCAATGGTTGCGCATGGGTGCAAGGGAATGAGTCTCGTAAGCCAATATGCTATTCATACTGGCGTGGTCAGCTATGATGTTAAGAATGGCTGCGTATTTTTTCTAACAAAGATGTTGTCGAGCGTGCAAACTTAAACGCGAGTGAATGCACTTTACCACCGTTTGCTTTAACGAGGTCAGCACCGACAATATTCTCTATTTGCCAATCGCCGCCTTTCACTAAATGGTCAGGCAAAATTTTAGCGATCAAATCATAAGGCGTGTCTTCGTCAAAACTCAACACGGCGTCAACGCAAGCTAGGCTGGCAAGCACCGACATGCGGTCTTCGAGGGAATTAATCGGGCGGTCGTCGCCTTTGTTTTGCCGTTTGACTGACGCGTCAGTATTGACGCCAACAATCAAAGAAGCGCCGATATTGCGCGCTTGTTCCAGGTAAGTTGCGTGGCCGCGATGAATAATATCAAAGCAGCCATTGGTGAACACAATTGGTTTAGGCAGCTTGGCTAACTGCGTGCGCAATTGCTCGTCACTGTTCTCAGGCGCAATGATTTTCTCTTGCGTGTTCAACGTAGGTTTCCTTTTGAGGTGTTGTTCGTTAGGGCTGTTGAAATTAGCTTTCTTGGTATTCGAACACCTTCACCACACGATTTACGCCACGCACTGTGCGCGCGAGCTCGGTGGCTTTATCGGCTTCGTCTTGAGTGACGATGCCCATTAAATAAACGCTGCCACGCGTTGTGATTACTTTTACTCGATTCGCGTCTAAGCCAGTCTTTAGCAGTAAGCGGCTTTTGACCTTGCTGCTAATCCACGCATCGTTAGAACGCGTGCCAAAGGAGGTTTTGCCGGTGATAGTGGTTTCATCGACCACCTGCCGAACACCTTGTATGGCTTGGAAGCGTGGAGTGAGTGTTTGCTTGACTTCTTCTTTGTCGATTTCGCCGGTTATCAGCAATATGCCGTTCCAAGAAACGGGTTTTACGTGTGCTGCCGCACGAATCTCAGGGCTGGAGACCAATATGTTTCGTGCCGTAATTTCGATGGCACTGTCGTCTATGTATTCACCAACGGTCCTACGATCATGAATTACATCAACGGTGGCGATTACAGCACCGGCAACTAAGGCGGTTACACAGCCGCTTAACGCAGCGACTGCGAATACGGAGGCCAATATGTGACGACCTTTCCGAATAAGTTGTGAGTTCAGTTGACGCATAGTCGAAATTAAGTTGCCTTTCATGTTGTCTCCACTGCCGTAATGGTTTGAATTCGCTTGGCTAATCTAAAATATAACTGTCTATAAGTTCGCAGAGGCAATGGATAATTAGCCCATGCACCTCTTGGATTCGTGCGGTCACATCGCCCTTCACTACAATGTCGATGTCGCTGCGATTAAGTGCCTCGCCCAATTTTCCGCCACCTTTGCCATTCAGCGCAATGACTGTAACCGATTTTTCATGCGCAATGTCAACGGCTTTCATTATATTGGCCGAGTTTCCTGAGGTGGTGATTACCATAAGGCAATCGCCAGCGTTAGCAAGAGCACTCACTTGTTTAGAAAAGACCTCGCTGTAATCATAATCATTACCGATTGACGTTAACGTCGAACCATCAGTGGTGAGCGCGATACCAGGCAGTTCTCGGCGCTCTCTTTTATAACGATTTAATAACTCGGATGATAGGTGTTGCGCGTCAGCGGCTGAGCCGCCGTTGCCGCAAATTAACAGCTTGCCGCCTGCTTGAAAACTGTTGTAGATGGTTTTTGCTGCTTCTTCAATCTGTGCTTCAAGGTGCACGTTATCTAAAACGCTCGCTGCGCTGGCTTGGAAGTGTTCGGTAATGATAGACATGGTTTATTTTGTTAGTAAGAGCGTGATTGGCCGTCTGTTAGTGATGAGGGAGAAACCAACACTGGCTAGAAAGCGTTTTTAATCCAATCGAACTCAGGTTTTCTTAGGTTTCCATTGATGCAAAGTATATCAAATCGGCATGGGCAATCGGTGTTTTTACTATGCACAAGGTAATGTTCTGCGGCGCGTCGTAATTTGCCTTGTTTGTGGTGATCAATGCTTTCAAGTGCGCCCCCATAGTGGCTGTGTTTGCGGTAACGCACTTCGACAAAAACCAGGTAGTCGGCATCTTGCATAATTAGGTCTATTTCACCAACTCGACAAAAATAATTTCTCTCGTGCAGTAATAGTTTTTGGCGCTTTAAGTACTTAGCCGCCAGAGTTTCGGCGGCGTTGCCGGTCTCGCGCGTTGGTTGGTTGCCCTTTGCGAGGATCCCAATTCGAATCATTGTAATTTCCTTTTACGTTTTGATTGTCTAGCTCACTACTATTAGGCCCGCGTATAGGAGCGATGTCAATGCCGAGGGTTTCTTCGGCGATGGCCTCGCCTTGACGAAAACGCGCCCAAACAGGCTGGTAGATCGCTTCGCCATTCTCGCTCAGGCTGACTTGCCCAGTGTTGCCGTTGATCGCGGTATTCACATCACGCCGAAGCGCATGGTAGTTACCGGCAATTTGGTAAGCGTCGCTGCCCATGGCGAATAACATATTTAACTGGCCTGCATATGGTGCGACATCCTTCGAACGCAGCACCCAAGGCATAACGGGGAAGCGCGTGTTATCTAGGTCAACATTGTTGATGGTGTCATGAATGCCATTGAAAATTGACGATGTAGCGTAGACCGGAACTCTCGAGCCGCTGAAAAAATTAATCTGAGGTCTCACTAATCTGCCGCTAGTATTGTTCGCGATCATGAAAATAAAATCGATGTCGGCACGTTGATAAGCTGAGAACTTAGGTTTGAAGCCAAGGGTTCTACTCAATTGGCTGTGGCGATAATGACTTTGGTTGATATCAAACATTTGCTTGAGTTCAACACTGTGATCGTATTGCTTTGGTGAATAGGTTACGACTTTACTGATCTTGCCACCATAGCCCAGCCAGCGTTGAGTGAAAGCGTTCACCGTGCGCTGACTTTTTGCGTCATTGGGCACCAATAAAGCGGCGCTCAGATGGCCATCTCGCCAGGCGCGCTCAGCAACGCGCTGCCCTTCGCTTTCAGGCCCCATGGTGAATCGAAGCATGCCAGGTATGAGCTGAGAATCGCCACCAAGGAGTAGGGTGGGTATGCGGCTCCCACCAAAACTATTAACTTGATTTGCGAAGTCCTTACCTAGAGGGCCAATGACGAAGTCAGCACCTGACTGAATCGCTGCCGCGTAATACTGGCTTGCTTGATACGGGTTTTCTCCGATATCGTAAAAACGTAGTGTCGGCCGATTGCTAGAAAAGTTCTGTTCATGTTGGTAATTAATGCCATCCATCAAGGCTTGAGCCGCTTTGTTAAACCTTGACGTAATTGGCAAAAGCACCGCGATATTACGAGCTGAGTTGCCTGACCACCCGGAAGAAAGCGCTGATTTTGTCGATAGGCTAGTGTCTTCTCTCCATTGACCAAATTGCTGAGGCGCTAGTTTCGTTTCACCTATCTCATTGCCCATGCTTTGTTCAACGCGGTTTCGTACTAAGGGATACGAAGAGTTATCGATTATTAGTTGGCGTTGTTCAATGGGTAGCGCATTGATCACTTGCCAGATATAGCGCGTGGTCTCAGATCGAGCTGAGCCGACCAAGGCCCCTTCGCGCTCGATCAAGGTATTAATAGCAGAGCTGTTATCACCCAGTGCTTGATAAGCGAATGATGCGAGGAGCAGAGCATCTACCTCTTGGACCGAGCGCCTGGGTTTGTCGGTCAGCCCAAGTTCTTGTTGTTCTTCAACGCTCGGCACTTGTTTTGGAGCAATGAGTGGCGCGAGTAAATTAAGCGCTTCTTGGTAGTCTTGTTGAGAATGTGCAACGTATGCCGCTATTACCCTAAGTCGGTCAGCTTGTACGGCATTCATCGAGGTGTTGTAGAATTCGTAGGCGACTCGTTGGGCACTCTGGTAGTCGTTGGCTTGAATGTAATACTCTGCCGAGCTAAGTGCGCTATCAATGCGCGCACTTTCATCATTGCGTTGCGTGGCTTGCTGCTGGTAGTAGCGCGCTTTAGAGGCGTTTAAGTCTTCAACTTGTAGCCCATCAGTTTCTAAGCCGTCGCTGTATGGCTGCGGTTCGCTTGGTGTAATCGTCTCAGGAAGAATAACGTCACGCGTTTCAACATCCGCCGGTTCATAGACTGGCGCTGATGCGCAACTGGCTAGCAGCAGTGAGGCGGCAACTGTAATCGCTGTTTTGCTCGATGTCGTTTGTCTAAAGCGTTTTAATTGAGAGTGCATTTTTATGGTATTCCGATTATTCTGAGCACGAACCACATCTAGGGTTTGTTAGAAAAAGCATGCCCACCTAAAGCCGAAGTATACCGAGTGACAGACCAACTACGCAAAGAACTGATTTCAACGACAACTGTAAAGTCGGGTGTCTTATTTGTCGTTGCGACACCGATTGGCAATTTGGGCGATATTTCGCATCGTGCCTTGCAGATACTGGGGCAGGCCGATTGTATCTTGGCTGAAGACACTCGTCACAGTAAGCGCTTGCTGAATCACTACGGCATTAATCGTAAATTACGTTCTTGTCATGAGCACAACGAAGCCGGGCAAATAGAGTGGGTAGCTCAGCAGCTTGATGACGGTGCCTCTATTGCATTAATCAGCGATGCGGGCACACCCTTAATCAGTGACCCAGGCTTTGTGTTGGTGCGCGCGTTGCGTGAGCAAGGCTATTCAGTCGTTGCGGTACCAGGCGCAAGTTCGATTATCGCCGCATTGTCGATATCTGGTTTGCCAACGGATGGTTTTGTTTACGATGGTTTTTTGCCGGCGAAAAGCAGTGGAAGAAAAAGCGCCCTAAGCGCTTACCTGAATGAGCCTCGCACGGTGGTGTTGCTAGAGTCGTCGCATAGAATCGAAGCGTGTTTGTCAGACATCGTTAGTGTGTTGGGTGGTGATCGCTCTGTCGTGGTTGCGCGTGAATTGACTAAAAAGTTCGAAACGGTGTTGAGTGGCACGGCTGAAGGCGTGCATTTAAC
>CALKRK010000244.1 GCA_937989675.1 uncultured Arenicella sp.
AACGCTTTGACCACTTCACCGCGCTTTTTATCGGGGCTCGAAACAACAGCCGATTCCGCCACCGCGTCGTGTTCTAACAGGGCACTCTCAACTTCGAACGGCCCAATGCGGTAACCCGATGACAAAATCACGTCGTCATCACGACCAACAAACCAAAAGTAACCATCGTCGTCGACGTAAGCGCGATCACTGGTTAGATACCACTCACCGCGAAACGACTTAGCCGTTTTCTCTGGTTCGTTTTTGTATTCTTTAAACAAGCCTGGCGGTTTTTGGGGGTGAATTCGCACGGCGATATCGCCCTCCTTATTTGGTTCTAGAATCCGGCCTTGCTCGTCGATCACTTTTAGATCAATACCGGGGGTCGGTTTGCCCATTGATCCGAAACGCGGCTCAACACCAAGAAAGTTGCCGCACAAAATCGTTGATTCGGTTTGACCATAGCCATCGCGAATAGTTAGGCCTGTGGCCTTTTTCCATACGTCGATGACCTCAGGATTAAGTGGTTCACCCGCGCCAACCGAATGACGCAGCGCTCCAAAGTCTACGGCGGCTAGGTCTTCCAGTACTAATAAGCGATATATAGTGGGCGCGCCGCACATGGTGGTAATCGGGTATCTAGCAAACATGGCTAAGGTATCGGCTGGGCTAAACCCTTTAGAATCGTGCACAAACACCGCAGCACCACAGTTCCATGGGCCAAAATAGCTACTCCAAGCGGCTTTTGCCCAGCCGGTGTCGCTGATATTCCAGTGCAGATCTCCAGGCGTTAAACTCAACCAATATTTGCCAGTAGTTTGATGGCCAATCGCATAGTCATGCGTATGAATGGTCATTTTTGGATAGCCCGTTGTACCCGAGGTGAAGTAACACATTGCTTCCTCATCTGCGGTTGTATTAACAGTCTCGAATTGGTCGCTTGCTAGCGACATTTCAGCCGCGTAGTCAACCCAACCTTCACGCTCGCCGTCGACTAACACTTTAGTTCTCAGCGTCGCGCATTGATTGAGAACTTGCTCGACCTTCTCGGCATTATCCGAATCGGTAATAACACAGGTTGCCTGCGCTGTATTAATTCGGTACGCAAGGTCTTTGGCCGAAAGTTGAGTTGTGCCAGGCGATATTACTGCGCCCATACGAAGAGAGGCAGTCAACACTTCCCACCACGCGATCTTACGGCCTAAGATTAAGACGATTGTGTCTCCGCGCTCCACTCCGGCGCCTGCTAGCACATTGCATAACCTCTTTGACGCTTGGCTAATGTCACTAAAGGTTCGTGATTCGCGATTTCCATCGTCGTCAACCCAGAGCATCGCTTGCTTTGTTTCGTCTTCTGCCCAAACATCAATAACGTCGCGGGCAAAATTATAATGGGCAGGTCGAGGCCAGCTGAAATTGGCATACTCAGTTTGATAGTCAGTCATGGTGATATCCGATTACTCATGTTGGTAGTTAACGGTGGCGCTTAATCGAAGGGCGCTAGACGTGTTGTCTCAACGCCTTTTCTGTGGCGTTGCGCATCACAAATTTTTGAATTTTTCCGGTCACGGTCATCGGGAATTCATCAACCAGTTTGACGATTGCCGGAATTTTGAAATGGGCAATTTGGCCTTTGCAGTACTCCTTTATCTGTTCCTCAGACAAAGTAGCCTTATCGTGTAGGCGCACCCAAACCGCGACAATTTCACCGTATTTTGAGTCCGAAACACCAAATGCTTGTGCTTCCAGAATGTCGCTGTGCGTTAGTAAATAATCTTCAATTTCCTTGGGTGCGATATTTTCACCGCCTCGGATGATCGTATCTTTAATGCGCCCAACGATCGCGGCATAACCGTGCTCGTCAATAACGGCTTCATCGCCAGTATGCATCCAGCCATCAATGATCGACTCATCCGTTTTTTGTTGATCATTCCAATAGCCTTGCATGACGCTGTAACCCTTGGTGCAAAGCTCGCCGCGTTCGCCACGAGGCAGAGTATTGCCGTTTTCGTCGATGACCTTTACTTCGACATGCGGATGCACCGAGCCAACGGTGGTGGTTCGAACTTGCATAGAATCGTCCACCGCAGACTGAAAACTAACCGGGCTAGTCTCTGTCATGCCATAGCAATTTGTGATTTCACTCATGTTTAACTCATCAATGATTTGCTTCATAAGCACCTCAGGGCATAACGCACCAGCAACAATGCCGGTTCTCAAACTGCTGACATCGAAAGATGCTTTCTCTGGGTGATTTAAAATCATGCTAAACATCGTCGGCACACCGTAAAGCGCTGTGCATTTCTCTTGTGACACCGCCTCTAAGGTAGTCAGCGGATCAAATGCGCTGTCGGGTAGCACTAAAGTGGCACCAACATTGGCACACGCTAGCGTTGCCATCACCATGCCGAAGCAATGATAAAGCGGCACTGGCGAACAAACCTTATCGGTATTACTAAGTCGAATACCTTGCGCTACGAAATAAGCGTTATTAACAATATTATTGTGCGTTAAGGTTGCGCCTTTTGGTGAACCTGTCGTGCCACTTGTGAACTGAATATTAACTGGCGCATCCGGTGAAATGCGCTGCCCTAATTCGGCGAGACCGGCCGGCCCAGCATCGAACCCTTCTCGAACATCTGAGAAAGCCAAAAAGCCAGGTAACTTATAATCTCCGAGCAAGATTAAAGTAGATAAGTCGGGAAGTGCCTCGGACTTCAGCTCACCAGGCCTACAATGATCAACTTCCGGTACAAGAGCGCGCAACATTTCTGTGTAGTCACTCGACTTGAACGATTTAGCGAGCACCAAAGCACGACAACCAACCCGTCGCAGGGCATATTCTAGTTCTGATAAACGGTATGCTGGATTAATGTTAACCAGCACCAAACCGGCTCTTGCCGCCGCATACAGCGTAATGACCCATTCGATATTATTAGGCGACCAAATACCAATGCGATCACCTTTTTTTAAACCAAGGGCAATGAAACTGCGTGCCACAGTGTTTACCGTTTGATTTAACTCGGAATAACTCATGCGCGTATTTTGCTTCGATGAAATAATCGCGGTGTTATTCGGGTATTGGCTTGCCGCATCTTCGAGCAGCTTGCCAATTGTTTTGTTCAATAGTGGCCGGTTTGTATCGCCCACCAAATGACTCAATGAATCTATTTTCACTCCTGAACTCCTAAAAAAGGGCCAGCCAAGCGGGAGCAATTAGCACTCCCGCCTTGGCTGGCAAATGCCACAGAAACTAATGAAACTTAAAACTCGTATGTGACTTCAACGCCGTAGGTACGTGGAGGAGTCAGCCAATAACTTCGCACGGCCAGAGCGCTGGTACTGAAATTAGTACCGAAATCGTAATAGACTTCATCGGTAATATTTTTACCGTAGAACGCCACCTTAAGGCCGTTATCGTTGATGTACGTTAAACTCGCGTCAATGAAATCGTAAGCTTCATTGCGCACCGTATTAAAGTCATCACTAGGTGCGTCATCGACGTAAGCCACTGCAACTCGACCAGACAAACTCGACTCAGGACTAAGATCCCAATCGTAGGTTGCCGCGGCACTAAAGGTAATTTCAGGAGCTAGCACAAAGTCTAATTCACTTGCCGATAAACCAGTTTGCGCCTCAGCCGAGGCAAACGAATCATAAGTCGCGTCGGTGTAGCCAAAACCAGCTTGAAGTACCAACCTGTCAGTCAAGCCTATAACGGTATCAACTTCCAGACCTCGAATTGTTCCGCTAGCAGCATTTAGAATTTCTTGGCCGCCTGCCGCGTTCAACGATGTACGCTGTAAGTCATCGAACTCGTTGTTAAACACAGAGGCGTTCAAACGAACTCTACCGTCGTTCAACGTGCTTTTAATGCCAAGTTCAAATGCGTTAACCGACTCCTCGTCATAAGGCCCAGGCGTACTTGTTGGGCTTGAGGGGTTAGTAATAAAACTTAAGTCGGTAAAACGAACGTTATAGCCACCGCTTCGGAAACCTCGCGTAAAGCTCGCGAAACCCAGCACATCGTCACCGATTTGCCAATTGACTCCGACCTTCGGAGTGAAGTTACTCCACTCTTCGTCATCGATCAGAGCTGGGCGACAATCCGCTAAAGCTTGAGGAACCTCATCCGATAATGGCGGGGCAATAGTTGCACAATCACCGACTGCATTAGGGTCACCAATAACACCAATAGCGGCGTCCTTGGTTTCTTTCGTATATCGACCACCTAAGATCAACGACAAGTTATCGGACATTGCAATATCAGCCTGAGCAAACACGCCTTGCGTGCTGTGATCGATAACAGACACACCTCGACGATCAACCGCGTCTACCAAAATACGTCGCTCTCGATAGGTGTATTCCTGATCGAAAAAGTAAGCACCCGCGGTTAGGTTTACACGTTCATTCAAATTACCAGACCAACGCAATTCCAAGCTAGATTGCTCTTGATCTAAGCCAGTGCCGTTTGCGAAGTGAAAACGCGCACCAGTAAAACCATCGATATCCCCGACACCACCTTGCTCGAGATCACGAGTACCTAAAATTGCAGTGGCCTTGCCACCCCAGAGGTCGGCATTCGCTTCGAAGGTAACTTGCGTCCAATCCAGCTCGCTAAAGCCTCGTTGGTCTTGCAATGTGATTCTTTGTGCAAACGGATCAAGCGTGGTTTGCCCATCAGCTTCATACGTAATAGCAGCTAAACCATCGGCGTTGATCGAACCATTTTCGACAATGAGTGTTGCGTCAAAGCTATCATTTTTATAACTAATCGCAGGCCGTATAAGAGTCGTTTCAGACTGTCCAACTCGGTCACCGCCAATATTAGGAGCATCGAAATAGCCATCACGATCTTTCTTCAATACCGCGAGCTTTACGCCCCATTGATCATTGATAGGTCCGCTTAGGAGAACTGAGCCATCCAGTTTTCCATAGTTACCTACACCAACTCGCACTTTTCCGACAAATTCATCGGTTGGGCGCGTTGTTCTCATCGATATAGCTCCACCTGTCACATTACGCCCTAAGAGCGTACCTTGTGGGCCGCGCAACACCTCGATTGCCTCGAGGTCAAACAAGTCTGTTACAACACCGTAAATCGTACCAAGGGAAACTCCGTCAATTGAAACTCCAACCGCGGGGTCTGCTGAGGGAATACTCTGCCCAACCGTTCCCATGCCTCGAACTACAAAATTGGCGACTCCAGGGAAAGTGGGCAACTCGGTTAGGCTAGCATTGGGGGTTGCTAAGCCGATATCCGTTAGATTGACTGCAAACATGGCTTCAGCTTGATCACCAGAAAATGCAGTGATAGAAATCGGTACGTCCTGGATGGATTCTCCAAAGCCCTTTTTCTGGGCGACCACCACAATCTCTTCTAGTAAGGCGCTACCTTGAGCCATTACTAGGTTAGGGCTACAGGCCGCAGCCACTAAGGATAGCGCAAGCCCCATCCTACAATATTTTTTTGTATTCACTCCAATCCTCCTTAAAGATTTAGATATATTTAGTTTTGCAAGAAAACTATTTTTAGATTTTTTCTTAAAACACTTTGGTTTAAATTTTAATCAGCAAGAACTCTACGGCCCTTTTCTGCAACACCAATCCTATCGCTTGAGTTCATCCAGGAATATTCTATAAGTGACATCCACTATGCAAAAAGCGTCAATTTCTGCTTTGCTTGTCGCGTTCATCAAAAACATCGAGGTGATGAGCATCACCGGCAATAGTGGCCATCGAAGAAATTAATTGAAATAAGAAACCTAAAACCTGTTAGCCTCTGCACCGGAATCAGTCATTCCTTATACGGTGAACTCAGCATGGCAAAAGATAAAAAATACACTCTGATTGTTAATGAAATTGACGGTTTATGGCAAGCGCAGATAACACGTCAGGTTACGTCAAAGAAAAGACATACTTCTAAGGAAAAATCCGGTTTTTCCAGTGAGGCCGAGGCGCTCGAGTGGGGCGAGAAAGAACTTGTCAATTTTTCCTCGACATTGAACAAAAGCAACCAACGACATACGCAACAACGAAACGCCAATATGGAAGTTCGCCGCCAGCGCGCCGCGCGCCGCGCTGATAAAACAGAGCAAGCTAAATTGGTGAAGGCTGAAACCGAGGATTCGACAAGCGCTACAGAAACCGCCCCAGAAAACGAAATTTAGTCACTCAGTTTAGAAGCCTAGCAAAGAGTCATCCAGTACTTGCGAAAGCGCTTCTGATCGAATAAGCCGATCAGCGTTTTCGATGTCCGTTGCGAAATAGCGATCCTTGTCGTAAAACGGCACATCGGCTCTAAGAATAGCTTTGGCTCGCTCAAGCGGCTTACTAGAGGTATGTGGCGAGCGAAAATCTATACCCTGCGATGCAGCCAACCACTCTACCGCTAGAATTCCCGACACATTCTCAAAGATATCGCGTAAACGTCGGCCCGCAAATGTCGCCATTGATACATGATCTTCTTGGTTGGCCGACGTTGGCAAGGAATCAATAGACGCCGGGTGCGCTAAGGTTTTGTTCTCACTCGCCAACGCCGCACTCGTGACCTGAGCAATCATAAAGCCCGAGTTAACCCCGCCATTTTCAACCAGAAATGGCGGCAAGCCACTCAAGTTTGAATCGATAAGCAAAGCCATGCGTCGCTCAGACAAAGAACCTATTTCAGCAAGCGCGATCGCTAACATATCAGCCGCCATCGCCACTGGTTCTGCGTGAAAATTGCCACCTGACAAAATGTTACCTTCATCGGTGAAGATTAAGGGATTATCCGATACGCCATTGGCTTCAGTTAAAAGCGTTTGCGCTGCAAACCGAATTTGCTGTAAACACGCGCCCATCACTTGCGGCTGGCAACGCAGGGAATAAGGGTCTTGAACTTTGTCACACCCAGAGTGACTCGCCCCAATTTGTGATTCTTGCAACAAAGCTCGGTATGCCGAGGCCATATCAATCTGACTCTGATGACCTCTAGCTCGATG
>CALKRK010000245.1 GCA_937989675.1 uncultured Arenicella sp.
CGGTGACGATAATCGCCGGAGTATCTTGATTCAATTCATCTCGAATTCGATGAATTGCTTCGACTCCGGTTTTGTCATCTCGTAGCCGATAATCGGCAATAATCAAATCAACAACTCTCTCAGCTTTGACAATACTGGAAATAGCTTCAATCTCTGATTCCGCGCTCAGTACCTCTCCCCCCCAAGAGGATATGAGTTTTACCATACTTCTTCGAACACTAATGTCATCATCGATCACCAGTATTCTAGTATTGGTGAGTGTAGTTATCATGGCTTGCGACTCGCTTTTCGCTTCGACTTTTGCTGCATCCCCCTGTTGGAGGTATATAGCGAATACCGTCGCACTACCGACTTCTGAACACACATAAAGCTCAATAGACAAAATCTCGCAAAGCCGTTTAACAATGGCCAGCCCTAAACCAAAACCTTTGTCTCTGTCCCGCTCAGGGTTGTTGACCTGATAGTATTCTGAAAAAATATCCTCAAGTTGATTACCTTCTATACCAATACCTGAGTCTTGTATTAATACTCTAACGCCTTTGCTCTCAAGCACCTTCCAACATACTTGCACAGCCCCCGAGGCCGTATAATTAATCGCATTTGAAATCAGGTTATTTAGTATGCGCTCGAGCAGCACCGAGTCGGAGTACACCGCAACATCATCTCCAGCCGATTCAAACGCAAGCCCCTTTTGTTCAGCTTCAATCTGATACTTACGCAGTAGTGGCGCAACTAAATCACCAAAGGAAATATGTTGCATATTGGCTTTAACCACACCAGCATCCAATTTTGACACGTCGAGCAGACTACTAAACGAATGGTTTAGCGCATCATTACCCAAGTAAATGTCTTTTAGTAGCTCTTTACCCTCTACGCTCGTAATATGTTGTTCCAACGCGGATAGCAACAAACCAGTCGAGTGCAGAGGCTGCCGGAGATCATGACTGGCCGCTGCCAAAAAACGATTTTTAGCGATTGTGGCATTTTCAGCCGCTTCCTTTTGAACTTGCAACTGTTGCATAAGTTCCATGTTTCTAAAATTCAGCTCGCGCGCTTCACGAAAGAGTGTCGCTGCATTATTCGCCATAAACGACGTAAGAAAAAACAGCAAACAGATCATTACCGCCACCGCATTATGGAAGCCCCCACCATGAAACAAAAAATTACCAGCAAACAAGCAAGTCGTCGGTATGGCCAAGGCATAGTAGGCTGGTGGGTAAGCAGAGTTAGATGACATAGAAGCGGATAGGTGACCAGCGAAAATAATGCTCACGAACAAAGTGTTCAAATCGGCCTCAGAGGTTAAAAATACTAAGGGAACAACGGCCCAATGCAGCCCCGTGAAAAACGAGCCAAAAATGCTAAAACGTAACCAAGCTCGTGCGGCTTCGGCGTTCGTAGATTTAGGGGTGAACTGTTTGCCAATGTATAACCGTAAAACAATAATAAGCGCAGCGGCACCAATCCAAAGCAACAGTTTCAGCTTTAACCCCTCAGACCAAAACATCAACGTGGTGACTAGGGTGACACCCACCATGCCAATAATCACCAGCTTTAAATTATTGTGAATCGCCTTGGCCTGCTCTAACTTTATGTAGCTTTCAAGTTGCACATCAAGCCCCTAAAAATTCATTTACTTTTTAACATCATGCCCAAACTCTGAGTTTCCGTCAGCAATACTAACGCGATTAATCACAAAACCTTTTAGGTATCTCTTCGGCACATCACTGTAACAGCCAGCTGATACCTCTAAGTCACGCCTGCTGTCGCATGAATATAACCCTCTGTAGATTCCCTTGGTATTACTCTAAACATTGCCCCTCAAGACACCGACTGATCATTGCACTAATCAATAATAAGGTGTTTACACGTGAACCACGACTAGACTAACGGTTAGTTGTCATACTTACACTAGCGTTGCTAAATTCGTAGATCTACGCGCCACTCGCCACCGCTGAATACAATGAAAGTAACTAAAATAAATTTCCGGAAATGGGGTCGTAATGGCAAACTTCGTGTCTGTGTTTCTTGCTTGATAACGACGTGGGTCTTTGCGTTGCCAAGCGAGTCTCTTGCTCACAATAAGGTCGTTGTTATTCCCCTAGCGGGCGACAATGTTGAGTTACTGCCTGCGCCATTGCAGCGGATTGCGCCAGCCGCTCCCACTAATGCCAACTACGTCATCAGTTTATCTACTGTTTTAGATAGAACAACGGGGCTCGAGTGGCAAAGAGCAAGTGATGATACTTTACGAAATTGGGATACAGCTCAAGTCTATTGTCGTGACTTAGAGCTTGCCGGCAAGAATGATTGGCGCTTACCACTGCCAAGTGAATTGCAATCAATTATTGACTACAGCCGCTTCGATCCCGCCATTAACCTGGCGGTATTCCCGGCGACTGAATCCGGTTTCTACTGGACTTCTTTCAATTACGCACTGGGTTCAACATCGGCCTGGTCGGTAGATTTTCAATCTGGGGTTCTCAACAGGTTTCTAAAAGTCGTCGCGCGCTATGTGCGATGCGTTCGGCAATAGAATTAATAACAGGGTAACGGCGATGAATTTATCTTTTGTAGTGATCAAATCCACTTTCAAACTCTTACTTTTGACCGCTTTGCTTAGCCTAGGTGCACAACCGTCATTGGCGCAAAGTGGCGACTCAATTTTTTATGACCCACGCACAGGCTTGACCTGGCAACAAAGAGGGGATGATGTTCTTAGAAGTTGGGAGGAAGCCGCGCTCTTTTGCCGAGATATCGTTCTCGCTAATAAATCAGATTGGCGATTACCAAGCGTTAAAGAACTAAATTCTATCGTTGACCGATGGAGAAATAGTGGTGCCTTCAACCCCATTTTTTTCCCAGGGACACGTTCGGATTATTGGTCATTTACGCCGTCAGCAGATAACCCTAACGACGCATGGGCTGTTAACTTCGGGATAGGACTAGTCTACACCATGCTCAGCACACAAAAACTGCACACCCGTTGTGTCAGATAACCAGTAAAAGTATCTCAAACAAAACTCTAACATTTACGGAAGCTCTTGCTTAACCCCTTCGCCCAAGGGCAGTCACTTTTGCGCTCTAAACTCGAGTTCCTGCACTTCGCCCGCCCGCAGCTTTTCTACTTCGAACCGACTGGAGCAAAAAAGTCTAAACTGTTTTGGTTTCAACCTCCAGATCCGGAAGTTTGGACTTGAAAACACAGTATCACTTCACACAGCCCTTAGTAATTTCAATTAAAAACTATTCGTGAGTCAATCACAGGCAAACCACAGCAAAATTACCGTTCTTTGCGCGGATGGGTAGACACATCTCTCCACCTCGCTTAAACGAATGTGCAAAAAGCTGCGTTTGCCCAAATGGCCCAGCCGTAAAGACTACGGTTTCGTTATCTGGGCTCAGCATAAATTTAACAACGCCTAATTGGCCCGTGTCACCGCCCCCGTTTACTGAGCGGCGTGTTAAAAGCGTGGGCTCGTCTCCATTTGATTTTACGCTGTAAAGCTGATTCGGCCCAGTTTTAAACACCGAGTAGACCACTCTAGATGCGTCGTTGCTTAGTTTGAACTGAGCTACATTTTCCCCTGTATCTAGACCATGATTTAGTTTGTTTGAAACACCTGAATCGATAGACACCCGATAGAGGTCGACTCGCCCAATATTATCTTGATTAGCTCGGTAGTATACATTCTGACTGTTCCGGTCAATTTCAAAATCGAGCACGTTCTGATTTACACTAAACGCCGGGTTAAGCTTGACTACAAAAACAAACGGCAAGCCATTACGAATGATCGACGTGCTATAGAACTCTCTCACATTGTTAGTATCTTGGTCTGCCACATAAACGACTCGACTGCTGTCTGGGGAAATCTTAAAGTCGCTTACATCTGATGTCCCTGCAAACGGCGTGGAGTTTAGTTTTCCAGACGAAGTGCCATCAAACGAGAACACGAACAGTTCATTCACGCCCAAAGTATCGCGGTCAGCGACATAAACAACGAAATTACTGTTCGCGCTGATCTCAAAACGAGAAACCTTTTTACCACCTCCGACCGGAAGATTGAGAATAGAGCCTCGGGCAAAACTGTTCTGAATATCTATGTATCGTAACTGTATCGCCGACCCATCCCTAAGCTGGTAAACAACTTTGCGACTATCAGGGGATATCTGATAATTGAACACATCGGTGCTCGCATCTATTGGTGGAATATAACCGCCATCGTGATAACGCAAGTCTGCGCCATCGGGCCGAATTGAGAACAGTTCGAAGTAGCCATTTACATCAACCGCTCTAAAAAATACACGGCCATTAGGCGCATATTTAAAATCCGTCACGCTACCGGTTATAGCTGCGTTTTCACTCAAATGCGTTAAACTAAAATTGCCAGGCACTACTCCAGATGAGTACAGTTCCCCACCTTGTATAAACGCCAAGTACTCCTTATTTGGGCTCAGAGTCAACTGTGTCGTGGGAACTGAATCGTCTACCACTCCAATGTTTAGATTGACACTACCACCTCCATCGGGTCTCCGCTGAGTCCAATCAATCTGGTATCGTGCCGGTGACGTATTGATCCGACTCTCCACTATAAATTCCAGACCTTTGATGTGCCTGAAATCAATGGTTCCAGAAAAGCCTGTCGGAGAAACAACACTTCCTCCAAGGGTCGGTACGGCAGCGAGCCGACTTCGCCCCGAGAAGGTGCTTGTAGCCAAATAAAATGTCTGATTGCCGTCGTCGGAAATCTCGAAATTGTTACCGGCGCTGGCATCCTCAGCAGGCGGTAGACTAAGTCGATAGGTTTCGCCATCTGAAGCATGCCCATCATTCACAGCTATCAAGGCGAAAAAAGCGATGTTAATAAGCAACCATTTCAAATTAAATTTGTATATAGACACTCTGGACAGATTCATTTCATTACCCTCTACTCAAAACAGTCATTTTGACGATCCACACCAAAGCTGTTTCCGATAAGTAAAAGCCTAAGTGAGCTTGCCCACTCTTGTCGACTAACCATAAGTCTAGTCTCAATAAGCGTATTACTGGGTCCACTAGAGTCGAGAACGCTTTGCCTAAGCTTTTGGCTAGTTGATTGCCCTTGCTTAATACGCGTAGCATGCTCTGGAACTTTTTCGAAATGGGATACGCAGGAGGAACATAAGACGATGGGCATCAACAACAAGAAAACAGTCGAAAAACCATTAA
>CALKRK010000246.1 GCA_937989675.1 uncultured Arenicella sp.
GGGTGGCTATGAGAGTTTGATTTTGGCCGCGAGTGATTTTTCAGAGCGCCGTACGGCGACCAAGTGGGATGAGTCGAAAGCCTTGATTCGTCTGCATATTGGTTTGGAAGACCCGCAAGACTTAATCGCCGATTTGCAGGCTGGTTTTGTGCGTTATAACAACACTCTTTCCGAGGTGGCTGAATGAATAACTTGCCCGATTGGCTAACGTTAATGCCCGCGGTTGTGGCGATTGCTTTCGTGCTGTGGCGAAAGGAGGTGGTGGTGGCCTTGATCCTGGCGGTGTTCACGTCCGAATGGTTGCTTGGGCTCGATACCGGAAATGGTTCGCCTTTTTTTGGTTTTATACAGTCAATCGAACGTGTGATTAGCGTATTTTCTGACGAAGGTAATGCGCGTCTTTTGTTGTTTAGCACGCTAATTGGCGCGCCGTTGGCTTTCATGCGCTTTTCAGGTGGAGTCAACGCTACCGTTAACAAATTGGTCAACGCTGGCGTTGCAACGAACCCAAGAAAAGCCGGTTTGGTAACGTTTTTTACGGGGATCATTATCTTCATCGAATCCAATTTGAGTGTGCTTACAGCGGGCATTTTGTCGCGTGGTTTGTTTGATAAGTTCAAAATGAGCCGCGAGCGATTGGCGTACATTGTTGACAGCACGTCTGCACCAATTTGTATTTTGATTTTACTAAATGGTTGGGGCGCGTTTGTGCTTGGCTTGTTAGCGCCTTATGAATTGGAGCAATCAGCGGTGAGCGTTTTGGTGGCAACTATTCCGTTGAATGTGTATGCAATTTCAACTCTGCTAGTGGTCTTCTATACCGTTTGGACCGGCAAAGTATTTGGGCCTATGGCGAATAGTGAAACAACGGTTTCCATATCAAGTGACGCGCAACAAACATCCGTTGAAGGGCGCGCACGAGATATGTTGTTACCGTTGATGGTCTTGGTGTTCGGTATGCTGGGCTTTATGGTGTGGACCGGTAATGGCGACATTATGGCCGGCAGCGGTTCCAAATCGGTTCTGTATGCGACGGTGTTAGCGACCATTGTTGCCTTTACATTGTTGATTACACAGCCGCGGTTTTCACACCGACAAATCATGCAAGAGGGTTTCAAAGGCATTGGAGAAATTCTGCCTTTAGTTGCGATTCTTCTTTTATCCATCGCCTTGGGTGCGAGCGTTAAAGAGCTTGGTACCGGCGCTTATATTGCTGGTTTGGTGGCCGACTATCTGCCGCTATTTATGGTGCCTGCAGTTGTGTTTATCGCCGGCGCATTTGCCTCGTTCACAACAGGCACATCATGGGGAACTTTTGCATTGCTGGTGCCAATTGCGATGCCAATCGCGCTTAATTTGGGCTTGCCGCCTTCCCTGGTGTTGGCGGCGGTGCTGGGTGGCGGCGTGTTTGGTGATCATTGTTCGCCGGTTTCGGATACCACGGCCGTGTCGTCATTGGCTGCAGGCTGTGATATTTTAGATCATGTGAAAACACAATTACCTTATGCGCTCACCTGCGGCCTATTTACGATCGTGGCTTACCTTATTTTAGGTTTGATGGTGGTCTAATGAGGTGCGCGCGCGGTTTTACAATGCTGGAATTGATGTTGGTGGTGGCCGTTATTGCGATTCTGGCAACTCTGGCTATTCCATCACAGATGGGGCGAATTACGCAAAAGCGGATTCTTGAAACGATCGATTTAGTAGAGCCATATAAGCAAAACATTGTCTTGCACTATGATTCCTATTCCGGCGAGTTTCCTCAAGATAACGGCGAAGCTGGCTTGCCTGACCCGGATAAAATCAAAGGTAACTATCTGCGTAAAATGGAAGTGAGAGACGGTGTGATGCATCTCTTCCTCGGGCAAAAATTGCCGACCAGTTTGCACGAAAAAATTATTTCAATTCGCCCGGTCTACGTCAAAGATTCTCCCGGTTCGCCAGTTTCGTGGGTTTGTGGTTTGAGTGAGGTGCCTGACGGTATGGTTGCACCGGGTATTAATCTGACGGATCTTGACGTGCAATACTTACCGGGCAGCTGTCGGTAGTTTGCGATCTTAGGCTTCTAGCTCTTCCCAACGCGCGAAGCAAGCATCCAGTTCTTCTTGCAAGGCTTTTAATTGATTGCCAGTATCGGCGATCGTTGTTTGGTCTTGCTGATAGAAAGCTGGTTCGGCCATTTCATTGGTGATGGCCTCGATCTGCTTTTCTAATGTGTCGATTTTCTTCGGTAACTGGTCTAGCTCTCTTTGTAAATTGTAGCTGAGCTTTTTGGGTTTGGCTGCTGCAGTGGCTTTTTCTTGAGGCTTGCGTTCTTTGTTCTCAGAGCCCTCATTTGAGTTTTTGAGAGCGGCTTTTTCGTTATCGCGCTTTTGGCGCAACCAATCTTCGTAGCCGCCAATGTATTCGTGAACTCTACCATCGCCTTCAAAGGCGATGGTGCTGGTAACTACATTGTCCAAAAAGGTACGGTCATGACTAACCAGCAGCAGTGTGCCTGAATAGTCCATGAGTAACTGTTCGAGCAGTTCTAAGGTTTCGTAGTCTAAATCGTTGGTTGGCTCGTCTAATACCAAAAAGTTAAAAGGCTGCGTAAAAAGCTTAGCCAGCATTAAACGATTGCGTTCGCCGCCAGATAGTTTTGCGGCGGGCGCGCGAGCTCGGGCGGGGCTAAACAGAAAGTCTTGCAGATAACCCATAATATGTTTGCTCTGGCCATTGATCATGATCTGTGTGTTGCCTGAGACATTGTCCTGCACGCTCAGATCATCTCGAATGGCAGAACGATGCTGGTCAAGATAGGCTATTTCCAAGTTGGTACCAATCTTGATTTGTCCTTTTTGAGGAGGGTTCTCGCCAGTGAGAATTTTAATTAAGGTGGACTTGCCACAGCCGTTCGGGCCAATGATGCCGACTTTGTCGCCGCGTAAGATGCGGCAGCTAAAGTCGTCGATAATGGTTTTATCGTCAAAGCTCGCATGCAGGTTTTCAGCTTCAATAACAATTTTGCCTGATTTACCGCCTTGATTGAGGTTGATGCTAGCGGTGCCTTGCCGTTCTCGACGCTGCCGCCGCTCTTCACGCATTTTCTTTAATGCGCGGACGCGGCCTTCGTTGCGAGTTCGACGAGCTTGGATGCCTTGGCGTATCCACACTTCTTCCTGGGCGAGCCGTTTGTCGAACTTAGCGTTGTGTTTCTCCTCGTCTTCCAGAGTCTTTGCTTTGGTGGAAACGTAGGTGCGAAAATTTCCAGGGTAAGAAGTGATAAGCCCGCGATCCAGCTCAATAATGCGCGTGCAAAGTTTGTCGATAAAACTACGGTCATGCGAGACGATAATCAGGGTGACATTCAAGCCAAGTAGTAAGTTTTCGAGCCACAGAATAGTGTCGATGTCGAGGTGGTTCGTTGGCTCATCAAGCAATAAAATATCAGGGTCGGTGACTAAGGCGCGCGCCATTAAAACACGACGTTTCATCCCACCGGATAATTGCGAGAATTCCATCTCAGCTTGGAGATTAAACTTTGAACACAGAGTTTTCACCTGGCGGTCGAGAGTCCAGGCGTCTTTTTCATTCAGCTCTTGCTGAAGTTGTTCGTTTTGATCGCCTTCGAGGTAAAAGCGCGCTAGTGAGGTGCCTCGATGTGAATCTCCGAGTGCGATGACACTGCGGATATCGTAGTCGATATCATTCGGTACCTCTTGAATAAGTCGCCCAACGCGAGTTCCTTGCTGAGTAACTACATCGCCGTCATCTGGTAATACTTCGCCATCTATCAATTTCAATAGAGTGGATTTGCCTGCACCATTTCGGCCAATCAAACCGAGGCGTTCATTGGGTTCGATTATTAGGTTGGCTTGGTCTAAAATGGCATCTGCGCCGAAGCTGACGCTCACGTTTTTTAGTGTAACTAACGACATTAGAAGGCGGTGTTCCAGTAGCGAAAAATCGGCATGAAGTGTATCACTAAATTCGCCTGTCGAGGGGTCTATGCTAGTCGAACAAATTGCCGTTAATAATACTCTACGCAACTACATGTACTTGATCGCGTGCCCGGAAACTCGCGAGGCGGTGGCAATAGATCCGCTTGATCACGAAAGTGCACTTAAAAAGGCGCATGACCTTGGTTGGACTATCCGGGGTGTGATTAACACACACGAGCATCACGATCACATTGGCGGTAACGAGCCGGTTATTGCGGCGACCGGTGCCACGCTTTATGCACATCATCAAGCGGTGGATAAAATCCCCAATGTGCAAGTTGGCTTGAAAGCAGGTGACACCGTTCAAGTGGGTACCACCGTTGAGCTAATTGCGTTGGATACACCTGGGCATACGTTTTGCCATACGTGCTTGTACTATATGGGCGGTGAATCTGACGTGCCAGCGTTGTTTTGTGGCGATACCTTATTCAACGCGGGCGTTGGTAATTGCCATGGCGGCGGCAACCCACAAACGATGTATCAAACCTTCGCCGAGCAGATATTTGTGTTGCCTGATAGCACCAGGATTTACCCTGGGCATGATTATATTGTCAATAACTTGCAGTTCACTTTAGATCGTGAGCCGGGCAATGCGGCCGCACAAAGCTTATTGGCAGCGTTGGAGCAATGGCAAGGCGAGCAGCATTTTATTTCGAATATTGCGATGGAAAAATTAGTGAATACGTTTTTTCGTTTAGGCAGCGATGAAATTATTGAGCTGTTGAAAAGCAAGTTTACGGATTTAGAAGAACGGCCGAGCGAGGAAGCGGTGTTTTTAAAGCTACGTGAGTTGAGAGATAGCTGGTAGCAAATGCGGCGCAGTTTTATGCGCCGTATAAATAAAAATTAGTGTAGAGGGTAAGATGGATTTCGAATTGGTTCGACTTGTTTTTGAGATTGTTGGCTATGGGGCTGGCGTTACGTCTGTGGTGATACTGGCTTGGCAAGCGAATAAGCAACGTAAGCTTAACGAGTACAAGATGCTGATGTCGCTGGAAGAAAAGTATACGAAATTGCTTTGGAAGGGCTCAGAGCAGCCGGAATTGGAACTTATATGGAATGGAGTTTCTGCCGAGCGTAATAAGCTATTTAGATCGCTGATGGGCAAAGAGAGCGACGCGATATGGCCTCTTTGGCAGCATATGACGGATGACGAAAGGGAATGCTACCGTTACACGCGCGCCGGGCTTGAAGTGATGGAACAAGCGTTTATTGCGATCAGAAAAGGTTGGGTTAAGGATAATGATATTAAGCGTAAATGGCTTGGCTGGATGCGTTCTTGGAGAACTAAAAATAAGTTTGTGCCCTACGTATTGGAAGAGATAGAGGATTGGTTTACTCCCAAGTTTGTTCGATATTTGAAGACCGAACGCAAGTAGAGCAAGGTCAAATATGGTCAAAGTATCTTTGCTAGCTTTTTTGTTTCCGGTTTGTGCTGCCCCAATCGAGGGTTTTAGAATGCAGCGTGCTTATCGCCGCTTGCAATTGGTATTTATTCAGTCAACTCTGAAACAACTTAGGGGCTCGCTGAGAATGATATTCTTATAGTATTGTGTATAGGATATGGAAAACATGAACGTTTGCTGTAAGTACCTAATTTTGGCTAGTTTAGCTGTGTCGATAATGGATGCGGTCGGTGGTGAACATGATCATGACGAGATAGATCGAAACGCTTTGCACAATGGAATCGCGCCATTCGAAGCTTCAATGACATATGACCTTATTTTAACGAACAGCGATTTTGACCGCGATGCTGCTAAAGCAAAGCACAAAGAGTTATCAAAACAGTATGGTGTCGATACAGTACGATCTAAGTCCGCATCAGAGAAAGACGATATTTATATTCGAATAGCGGAAGTGCTCCCAGCTGGAACAATTTTCAGAGTGGTTACCGCCTATAACAACGGTGATGGAAATATCGACGTGAGTATCGAGACTAAAGAGCCACTGCCTTCGACGAAAATGGCTTTACCCTCCGGAATAGAGTCGATACATGAGGCTGGCTATGTAGCGCATGAGCCAGAGGTGATTTACCGAAAACCTGGGAAGTCCTCTGAGAGCTTGCCTAATGGTTGGACTAAAGACAAAGGTTTCCAACAGATATCTGATGAGCTGTCTTCGCTAGAAGAAGATGCAATACTTAAAGTATCTATTGTATTTGATAATTCAGATAAGATAACCCCATGGACTAATGCCCCGTACACTAAAATCATAGATGATTTGATGTCATCCAGACGAGGTGAGTTTTATGGCTTAAGTGACACCAGCGCAGATCTAGTCTGGTGGACGCAAGACATCACGCTTGCTCAAGCCGAATCGCTTTTTAACTCCCCAAAAGTTATCAATCTCGTTCCAAGAAACTAATTAAGCAATACGGGTGTTCGAATGGTATGTATTCTCTCGATATGTGTCGGAGTCTTGTTTACCGTATATGAACTGTGGTTACAAAGCAGCCGTTATTGACTCAAGATTAGTGGGTGACTCACGAGTTCTATTGGCGTGGATATCAACATGTGTTTTTCCCAGCTCAGTATCATTTACGCCTGATGGTTTAAGCCTAGCGGCACAAGTAGGCTAGAGAGTTCAGCGGGGTACAAATGCGTTATCAGATTGACTCGTTTGCCTATCCATTTAGTCACCTTGAGCTGGACTGATGAATACGTGATAATTAGTTTAAGTAGCGAATAGTCTTTTGGGGGATATTAATAGTTGAAAACGGGGACAAAAATATACACCTTAATGATAGCGTGTTTAGTGCAGTCAGGAATGCTTCACGCCGAGAACAACCTTAGCTATGAACAAAAAATACAGGTTATCGACTCTCTTCGCGTCTACGAATCGCAAGTAAAATCTTCTGATGAATTATCACTGCAAGCTGCTAAAAAAGATATTGGTGGAGGTGTAGCTGGTGCTACGGCACAGACTAATATTCAGAATCAATCTCCCTCAAACAGTTTGAAAGTTGAGCCATTTAGCTGTGATGAAGAAAGTGAGCATAGCTGTGAGTTGCAGGAATTTATGCACGAAATGGAAAATGGACACAGAGTCGAAAAATCTTTTGTGTCTGATGGAAAGTACAAAGTTACACTCGCTTTTGACAACGATAAACATTTCCCCATCAAGTACTTTGAGAAAAAATCCTTTGAAAATGTTCCTGAAAGCGAACATGAAGAGCTCCAGAAAAGCATGTTTGAGCACTATCTAGGCTCCGAATACCTTTCCTATGCTCCCGAACTGATTAATTCATATCACAACGTTGTGAGTATCTCAGTTCTTGTGGCTTCCAGTGATGAATTAAATACGTTTTTGGATGACTCTCGTATACAAGGTATCCATCATATTGGGAACTCAGAAGAGGACTTAGAAGAAGGCTACCATTAGTTAAAACTGGGGTGTGTTGCTAGATGATTAACAAATAGCGCTTTGTAAGTATGAATTTCTATTTAATTAATGGGATATCTGGAGTAGCACAGGAAAGAAAATATCAACTATAGTTCAAGAGGCGCATAGCGGCATCAGATCAAATACCAACAATTACACCTTAGCTAGCTTTTTACGTAAGTGTTCTTTTTCAATGGTGTTTTTACTTATTTCGATCGCTTGGCGATAACTTTGTTTGGCTGAGTTCAGTTTTCCTAGCCGGTGCTCTATATCCGCTTTTGCGGCATAGTAGGGTTGATAGTTCTCGAGTTGTTCGGCGACTAGTGGTAGTTGCTGATAAGCAAGTTCAGGTTTGCCTGAGAATGCGAGGGCCACAATGCCGTTAAGCCTTACGATGGGAGAGGGGTCATATTTGTAGAGAGTTAAATACAATAAGCAGATTTGTTGCCAATCTGTGTCCTCCCAAGTATTGGCTTCGGAATGAAGTGCGCTGATTGCGGCTTGCAGTTGGTATTTTCCAGGTTGGCCTTCCCCCAATGCACTGATCAGCGTGGTTCGCCCCTCTGAAGCACGTTCCGTATTCCAAAGTGTTCTATCTTGGTATTCCAGCGGAATGTAAGCTTGCTTTTCGTCCGAGCGCGCAGGGTCGCGAGATTGATGCAGGAGCATTAGCGCTAGCAAGCCGTCAACCTCAGGTTCTGGTAATAATTTATGGAGTAGCCGTGCGAGCCGGATGGCTTCTTCCGCTAGATCACGGCGCGTAAGGGTTTGCCCCTCAAACGCTGAATAGGACTCGTTGTAAATCAGGTAGATTACTGACAAAGCTGATTCAAGGCGCTCTTCAAGTTCTGACTTTTCTGGTATCCGGTAAGCTATACCGGCCTTACGAATTTTATTTTTGGCACGCACTAGGCGCTGGTTCATTGTGGTTTCTGATGTGAGGTAGGCGCGCGCAATTTCGCGCGAGCTGAGCCCGCAGAGAGTTTTTAGTGTGAGTGCAACTTGTGCCTCTTGGTTTAATGCCGGGTGGCAGCAGGTGAAAATTAGTTTTAGTCGCTCGTCAGGTATTTCTTGATCTGCTTCGGGCTGGGCCTGCTCATGGCCAAGGCTGTCGACAATGTTGGCTAGTATTTTTTGGTCAGAGTGCCGTGAAGATTGGCGTAGTTTGTCGATCAAGCGCCGTTTTGCGATGGTCAGCAGCCATGCGTCGGGGTTCTTGATATTGCTTGGCCAGTGTTCGCTGGCGTGTAAGAGCGCGTCGTGCAGCGCATCTTCGGCAAGTTGCAAATCGCGGCATTGGTTGACCAATGCCGCGATGAGACGCCCAGAGTTAGC
>CALKRK010000247.1 GCA_937989675.1 uncultured Arenicella sp.
GCTGGGTTTGACGGCGCCTTCGGCGTGCAGCTCAGTGAACGAGAGTTTAGCGCCATTGGTGAAGAAGCGTTTGTGCCACCGGTTGATAGGGAATCATTAGGTGTTTTCTGGGTTGGCCAGCGCGAGTTGTGGAATTCCGAATTGGAAGCTGGGGTGCGTTGGGAACAGGTGGATTACTCACCAACAGAACCTGGATTGCAAGACATTGACTTCAACGCATTCAGCGCGTCGCTCGGCCTAGTCAGTTCGGTCAATGACAACTTAACCGTGTCCGGCATGCTCGATTTGTCGAGCCGTGCGCCAACCGCCGAAGAGCTCTACAGTAACGGGCCGCATTTGGCGACCAATGCGTTTGAAATTGGCGACCCTAATTTGAGCGAAGAAGACGTTGTAGCCCTAACGTTCTCAGCCGGTTACGGCAGCGAGCGTCTTGAGCTGGATGCCAGCGTCTACCTCATGCAATTCGACAGTTATATCTACGAGATAGGCACCGATGAGGAAATGGATGAATTACCTGTATTTCGTTGGCAACAAGATGATGCCACATTTACTGGTGCAAACCTCAAAGGCCTACTTCATCTAGCAACGGTTGGAGCTGGAGATTTGGACTTCAACTTTCTTTTTGATGTGGTTAGAGGTGAATTGGATGATACCAATGGCAATCTACCTAGGATTCCAGCATCACGCGGCGGGGTTGGCTTGTCTTGGAACAACGATGCATGGCAAGTTAGTGCTGACTATCTACGAGTTGACAATCAGCGCCGCGTGGCAGGTTTCGAACTGCCAACGGATAGCTATGAAGATGTGAGCGTATTTATACAGCGCAGGTTTGAGCTCGCGGGTAATGACCTAAACGTGTTCTTGCATGGTCGAAACCTAACTGATGACGAACAGCGCCATCACGGTTCCATTGTGAAGGACTTCGCCCCCGCTCCGGGCCGCCGCTGGGAAATAGGCGTTCGCTTGGACTTCTAAGCCGGAGTTACTCACTAAACAGCGCAAGACTTAACAGGGGTTGTGGATACCTCAACCCTTGTTAAGTATTTCACATTTACTTACTAAATTAGATCGACCCTAACGCCCGGTAAAGAGTTAGGCATTAGGATCCTATAATACGTTTAGAGCCTTAATCCTCGGACCGTAGCTTGAACAAACAAACAGCGAGTAACAAGGTCGCAATAACCCCCGTGGCTCCAGATGGGACAGCTTCAATTCGACCAAACATCATCACAATGGTATTGGTAACTATCGCAACAAAACCCAAAACGACGGTGAGCCTACCCAGTATCTTCGAACCGATCTGCGAGAGGGCTGTGCCAAACACTAAGGCAGATATACCCAGTAAAATTTTTGCGGCGTTGTAAACAAAGAATGAAAGAGCAACAACGGATCCAGCCGCTGGCGCGATTCCATCAACGGCTTTGGCTGCTTCATGAAAGGGGCCAAACTGTGTGAGGCCAATGCCAACCTGTACAACATTTAGTATCGCACTCGCGAATATTGCAGAAAAGCCTAAGGTATATTTTTCAGCCTGGACCAAGGCAGAACCTGCAACGGCCGCGAGCAGAACAAAGACCAATCCTTCCAAACCCCAAAGCCACTGGCGCGGCACGTCGTTCGCAGCTACGTAAAGCGCGGTGTATAAAGCTTGCGTGATTACCGTTAGGAAGAGCAGCGCAGAAATCATCTGCGTACTTTGTTTTTGTGTGAATTCCATGGTCATACCTCTGAATATTGTTCGCTTCAGTGAAACTCGAGATTAATTTTTCTCGAGTCGATCTAACCGAGAGAATACTAAAAAGTAGCACTTTCTTGAATGTATAAAACGCTTTTAAATCTGGTGACCTTAACAACTGTATCTCTCAGGCGTTGTTAACTCCACTCTGACTCAAATTATTTTAAGTAAGATTTCATTAGAGAATTGTATTAATCTATCTTTGCTCTCCATCAAATAAACTAACTCCATGCAGTCAGCCATAGACCAAATTGTCTTATCGGCAACCGGCGCTCAATCCATTGAAAACGCGACAGCAATTCAATCTCTGTGGAGTGGTTATGGCCAAATCATACGTCTTGATCTTAGCGGCGGTAGTCACTCGTCAGTGATACTTAAACACATTCAATTACCTGACTCAGGAGATCACCCTCGCGGTTGGAGCACAGACTTATCTCATCAGAGAAAAATACGTTCGTATCAAGTAGAAGCTTACTGGTATCAACACTACGCATCACATTGCGCAAGCGATTGTGTGGTGCCAGTTTGCCTCGCAGTTAACTCAAGCGTAGATGAAACTGTTTTGGTATTAACCGATCTTGACGCAGCGGGTTTTGACGTAAGAAAAAACAGCGTTGAAATTCAAGATATATACACCTGCCTAACCTGGTTGGCGGGCTTTCATGCGACGTTTTTAAACAGTAAAGCAGATGGTTTGTGGGAGTGTGGTACCTATTGGCACCTTGAAACACGCCCTGATGAATTGGCGGCCTTAGATGATATTGCGTTGCAACAAGCGGCACCTCTAATTGATCAAAAATTGCGGCAATGTCGTTACCAGACGTTGGTACATGGCGATGCCAAACTAGCGAATTTTTGCTTTCTTCCAACTAGCTCAACTCCTAGTTCTGTACTTGCGGATGAGCTATCTCGTGTTGCCGCTGTCGACTTCCAATATGTTGGCCGCGGCTGCGGTATGAAAGACGTAGCTTATTTTATAGGTAGTTGCTTGAATGAAGCTGACTGCGAGGCGATGGAAAGTAAGCTTTTGGATTACTATTTTTCTGTGTTTATTGATCGAGTCGAACAGAAAAAGTTCCATGTTAATACGGCTGAGTTAGAAGATGAGTGGCGAGAACTTTACCCGGTCGCGTGGGCGGACTTCCATCGCTTTATCAAAGGCTGGAGCCCAGGCCATTGGAAAATTAATAGCTACAGTGAGAGACTCACTGAGGGCGTTATTAGGAATTTACAGCCATGAGCTTGATTAAAAAGTCATGAACTCAATTAAACGACCATGAGTTCAGCACTCTCTAAAGAACAATTGCAAATATTGTGCAACACAGCCATACAAGCTGCCCAAGAAGCCGGCCAATGGATAGAAAAATTTGATCGACACAATTTGCAGCGAACGTTTAAAGACGCGGGAAGCAGCAGGGCATCGCAGCTTGTTACAGAGGTGGACATTGGTAGTGAAGAAACCATTCGCCAACATCTACAACAAATCTCAGGACAGCATGAGATAACTTTTGTTGGCGAAGAGTCATCCTTTAGCGCCGGTGGCGATACACAGGAGCGTTTTGAAAAACCGTACTTCTGGTGTGTTGATCCACTTGATGGCACCTTAGCCTTTGCCGAAGGCCGTTCAGGCTATGCGGTATCCATCGCCTTGGTTGAGCAATCAGGAAAACCAGTGGTAGGCGTTGTGTATGACCCGGCTAGTCGAACCTTATACCATGCTATAGACGGGCAGGGCTGTTATCGAGATCCATTCCGCCAGACCAAAAAAACTTCAAATTCGTTAACTGTCTACGCGGACGCCAGCTTTAAAACACATGCGAAATATGGCTTAGCCGTTAGCGCCTTAGAAAACTGTGCACAAACCTCTGGGCTAGATGGCGTGACATTTATCTACGGCAATGGCGCCGTAAAAAACGCTTGCCATGTAATAGAGTCAGGTCAATCTTGTTATTTGAAACTACCAAAGAGAGAAGACGGCGGAGGCAGTATTTGGGATTACGCTGCTACAGCTTGTATAGCTCATGAGGCTGGAAGTTGGGTAAGTAACGTGTATGGGCAAGCTCTAGCGCTTAATCGCCGAGATTCAACGTTTATGAATCATGAAGGCGTACTCTTTGCCTCGAATAGTCAAATAGCGCGCTGTTTAATTGATGCACTCTAGAAGATTCAGGGCAGAGCAAAAGTAGTAGATTCAGTATTCCAAAAAAAATGGGGCAAGGGCGTTCTTTTAATTCAAAATCAAGTAGGTGTGCTCAATTTGCAATACTAGTAAAGATTTAAAATCTCATGTTTTTTGTAAATTGTTGATATGTATATAAGTTAAGATTTATTCTAATGGGATAAGAAATAAGGGTTTTCATAGATTTCCCCAAGCTCTAAGCCAGCAAAGTACAAAATAGATACTTATTTTCTGTAACTACTATTTTTTTCAGCGTTACAAGTTGTGGTGAAGAGCTATATATCACCTAACTTTAAAGCTATTATCTAAAGACCCTCTCAGAAAACATAAGCTTTAACCTTTTCGAAAAAATAGCTGGGTGAAATGTTCGCAAATTGACGCATTGGCATGCGCGAAATTATCATCTAAGCTCGGTTAGAGTTAACACCATATCGCGCTCCCACGTCGTTAGCATGAAAGCAAGTCAGCATATTTTTCGCGTCCGACGTGAGTACAACAAGTGGGTAGCAAACGAAACGCTTGAGGACTATTCTCTTCGTTTTACAGCAGAGTCCGGCCGCTTATGGTCTATAGATACAGTCGCTAAAACAGCGTTAGGCGCAACTGCTTTTTTGGCGCTTGAAGCTATCGCGGCCAGTTTGACACTCACCTTCGGCTTTACGAACACGTTCTGGGCAATGATTGCCCTTGCTGTAGTGATCATTATCACTGGCGTTCCCATTAGCGTATACGCGGCCAAACATGGTTTGGATATTGACCTGTTAACTCGCAGCGCAGGTTTTGGTTATCTAGGCTCGACTATTACCTCACTAATTTACGCGTCTTTCACATTTATCTTTTTTGCGATTGAGGCTGCGATTCTGGCATCAGCAATCAACGCTTTGTTAGGAGTGCCATTATGGATTGGTTACATCTTATGTGCTGTGGCTGTATTGCCAATTGTTTCCCACGGTATATCCGGTCTAAGCCGCTTCCAAATAATGACTCAGTGGATTTGGTTGCCACTGCAATTAGTCGCAATCTTGATTGTGTGCGTGTACGAATATCAACAATTTAGTCAATGGGTTGCATACGCGCCAAGCGTAAGCGAACTTCCTGTAGTTGCGCAATCCAGCACCAGTTTCAACCTAACGTTGTTTGGCGCGGCGTCGGCAGTTATGTTCGCGTTGGTGGCGCAAATAGGGGAGCAAGTTGACTATTTAAGGTTCATGCCAAAGAAGACGGAACAGAATGCACGTCAGTGGTGGTTTTGGGTTTTATTGGCAGGGCCCGGTTGGATTTTGATAGGCCTGGTTAAGATGTTACTTGGGTCTTTTTTGGCTTATTTGGCAATTAGTCAAGGCAGTAGTTTTACCGAAGCGGCTGATCCAACCTACATGTACACCATGGTCTACTCTTACATCACTCAATCACCTACAGTTGCGCTGATTCTGGCAGGTGTTATGGTGCTAGTCTGTCAAATGAAAATCAATGTGACCAACGCTTATGCCGGGTCACTTGCGTGGTCAAATTTCTTCTCACGATTAACCCACAGCCACCCCGGGCGCGTGGTTTGGTTGGTTTTCAACGTTGTAATTGCGTTGATATTAATGGAGTTGGGGATATATCGGGCGCTTGAATCAATTCTAGGTGTGTTTGCGATAGTGGCGGTCAGTTGGCTGAGCTGCATCGCAGCCGATTTATCGATAAACAGTGCATTTGGCTTACGACCAAAACAAGTAGAATTTAAACGGGCCTACCTCTATGACATCAACCCTGTAGGGCTGTTAAGTATGGTCTTAGCCACTATGATTGGCATTTTTTGCTATCTAGGCTATTTGGGCGATACGGCGAAATCCTTGGCTCACTTTATCACTATCGTTATTTGCTTTGTCAGTGTTCCGACCATTGCGATCATTACTAAGGCTAAATATTACATTGCACGTGCGCCAGACAGTTTCGATGCTGAAACGGGGGATGCTAAAGGAACAAGCGATAATCAAAACCAAACTTGTTGTATTTGTGAAAACACTTTTGAACAGCCTGATATGGCACTGTGCCCGGTCTATCAAGGCGCAATTTGCTCATTGTGTTGTTCACTGGATACTCGATGTATGGACGCATGTAAACCGCAGGGCCGTTTGCGTGCACAACTGCGTGATTTGTATAGCTGGGTTTTGCCGCATCGCTACGTGCGAGCCGTAGACTCGAGGATAGGGCGGTTTCTATTTACGGTGGCCGTTATTGCGTCATTGACCTGGTTGTTAATGGCTTTGATCTACGTGCAAATCGACCCCGGCTCGACGGATGAACAAGCGTTACTGAGGGAGGCGCTGGTTTCTTTGTACTTTATTCTCGTAGTCATGTTCAGTGTATTGTCTTGGCTGTTCTTACTGACCCAAGAAAGCCGTGAAATTGCACAGCAAGAATCAAATCGTCAGACGGCTCGGCTTATCAAAGAAGTTGAGGCTCACGAGGCGACGGACCAAGAGCTGCAGGAAGCTAAAGATGCCGCCGAGCAGGCTAACCAGGCCAAGAGTAGATATTTGAGCGGTATCAGTCACGAATTGAGAACGCCTCTTCAATCGATTTCTGGTTATGCCCAATTGTTGTCTCAGAAGGGCAGCATTGATGAGTTTCAAGCTAAAGGGCTTAATATTATCCGGCGCAATACAGATTACTTAGCTGATTTAATAGAAGGCCTGTTAAATATATCTAAAATCGAGGCTGGCCGTTTAGATCTGCATCGAAATAGAATCGACTTTGTAGATTTTCTTGTTCAAATTGAAGAAATTTTTGAGCCAGTGGCCCGTGCGAAAGGTATCGAATTTGAAATGGTTCGAATCGAAAACCTACCCAAATTTGTTAATACCGATGAAAAAAGGCTAAGACAAATCCTAATCAATCTAATTGGAAACGCGATTAAATACACCATCAATGGTGGTGTAACTGTTTCAGTGACATACCGAAATCAGGTTGCGGATATTCGCGTTAAAGACACTGGTGTGGGCATTGCGGATAGTGATTTGGAGCGCATCATGCTGCCGTTCGAACGCGTGCGCACCAAAGCAGTGCCCGATGTAAACGGTACTGGGCTTGGCTTAACCATTGTGCGTTTGCTTACTGAGATAATGGGTGGGGATATCAGTGTTTCCAGCGAGTTGGGTAAAGGTAGTGAGTTTCGAGTTTGCTTGATGTTGTCTGAGACCCATGCACCTGAAAATATCAAGGCCATTGATAGAAATATAATTTCCTATCAAGGTGATGAACTAACGGTGCTGGTCGTAGATGACGAGGCGATACACCGAGGCCTAATTGCCGATTTACTACAACCGTTAGGTTTTAGAGTACTAGAGGCTTCTGATGCTGCGACTGCCAAAGACATGCTGAATTCACATGTTGACCTATGTATTTTGGATATTTCTATGCCTGGCGAGGACGGCTTGAGTTTGGCCAGGCACATACGTCAACAAGCCCTCTCGATGCCAATCATCATGTTGTCTGCTGACCCCGAAGAAAAACACACAAAGATCAGTGACTCTCCTCCACCGTATAGCGCTTATATTATCAAACCGATGCAAAACCAAACCCTCCTTTTACAGATTACACAGCTTCTGGATATCACATGGAATATCAACGATCTGACACAAAGTGAGGCTGTCATTAGTCATTCGCCGATACTATCAATGGAGTCTCCAGATCAAATCAGCATCGCCGCTGAGAATAAAGCGCCGTTTTCGTCGCACGGACTATTGCGAGAACTAATAGCGCATCTGGAAATTGGTCACGTTAAAGGTATTCGCGCTTGCATGGAAAGGTTACAGAAATACAGCTTGCAAGATGAATGGCCAAGTCAGAGCACGTTATCTGATTGGAATCAGTTAGTGACAAATTATAAATACGGTGAATTAATCTTACTGATTAAGGAGGTTATGAACAATGAGTCATGATCTTTCTCAATACACAGTGCTGGTGGTGGATGATGCGCCCGACAGCCTGAGTTTTATAAGTGACCTACTTGAGTTGGAAGGCATTAATACACTGGTAGCCTTAGACGGTAAACAGGCACTATCGATTGCAAAGAATATTAGGCCTGACCTCATTTTATTGGATGCCATAATGCCGAATATGGATGGCTTTGAAACCTGTACGAAGCTCAAGTTATTACCTGGGTTATCCGTCGTTCCGGTTATGTTTATGACGGGCTTGAGCGACACTGAAAGTATAGTTAAGGGTTTGGGGGTTGGCGGTGTGGATTACCTAACTAAACCGGTCAACCCCGATGAGTTGGTTGCTAGAATGAAAGTTCACCTGACAAACGCAGCAACTACAGCGAATGCCTATCACGTGATGGACTCACTTGGGCATACAGCCATCATGGTGGACGAACAGGCAAACGTACTATGGGCTAGCCCCGACGCTCGCGCTGTTTTGGCGTTAATCGAATGGTCGCAAAATCAGGAGAACGTGCGCTATTGGTTGAATCAGAGCCCTGACACAAATAGCCGTCAGGTAATACGGCTTGAAAATGATGAGTTTGCTGAAATAAGGTTGATTGAAAAACGGGCTGCAGACCGTTTTTCATTGCGAATTGTGATTAACTCTCCGAGGATGGCCGCCGCGTCGTTACAAAAGTCTCTCTGCGTCACACAACGTGAATCCGAAGTGCTATTTTGGCTCGCAAATGGAAAGAGCAACAAAGAAATTGCCGAAATTCTGGGGATGGGTGTGCGTACCGTTAACAAACACTTAGAACAGATGTTTCCGAAACTTGGGGTGGAAAATCGAACAGCCGCGGCGGGCATGGCGTTGCGAATTTTAGATTAAGGTGCTCGTAGTAGATTGAGTTGGCTTAATACCCGAAAAGCCAATAGCTCTTAGCACTCAAACTCCTCAACGGTCGGCATCATCGTGTGTTATTTGAAGGAGACTGGCGAGCACGCGAGGCCGTATTTACCACCTCGCAACGCCCAAATATCTGTCTAAATGATAAATTAGATCTTATGGTTTTTTAATCGGATGGATGTGGCGGCTCTTAACCCGACTATTGTTTGTTTTGCGGTGTACGGCTAAACCGTAATAAGCGATTACCGCAACGCCGAGACCAAATAAACCATATTCAAACGCGTGCGAATGAAGGTGTTCGGTATGCCCACTGTGTGCCATCGCTGTGGACGTTACAGCGGTGGAGACTAAAGTAAGGCCATTTATAATTGCAAATTTCATAGTTCAAATTCCATTAATTTGTTGTACTGGGCGTGCGGGCAACATGCCTGCGCTGACGATAAACTCTATAATTTCACTCAAGCCTTTAGCTTGCTTTAGATTTGAAAAAACGAATGGGCGTTCAATTCGCATTTTCTTGGCGTCTCGATCCATAACCTCAAGAGATGCTCCAACGAGTGGCGCCAAATCTATTTTGTTGATAATCAGTAGGTCAGATTTGGTAATGCCTGGGCCACCTTTGCGAGGAATTTTGTCGCCGGCCGAAACGTCGATAACGTAGAGAGTGAGGTCGGATAATTCGGGGCTGAAGGTCGCAGATAAGTTATCACCGCCGCTTTCCACAAAAATTACATCGAGCGCAGGATGTCGAGCGTTTAACTCGTCTATTGCGGCTAAGTTCATCGACGCATCTTCTCTAATTGCCGTGTGCGGGCAACCGCCGGTTTCTACGCCAATAATGCGATCTGCTTCAAGCGCACCGTGTCTCGTTAAGAAGTCAGAATCCTCGCGAGTATAAATGTCGTTGGTTACTACCGCGATATTGTAGCTATCACGCATCGACTGACATAGTGAGCGAAGTAGCGCTGTTTTTCCAGACCCTACCGGGCCTCCAACACCCACGCGAAGGGCGGGTCGAATTTGTTCTTTCATTCTAAAAAATGTTCTCCAACGTTAATCTCATAAAAATATTTTAGGACCGAAACAAACGGCTGTATTGGTGTTCGTGCCAACAACTAGCGATCGCCAGCATTGGTAGGCTTTCGCCTATGTCTCTGTCTTGAACTTGGCTAGCCATTTGAATTGCGTGCAGTAAACATGGTTGCAGTTTTTCAATTAATTGCTGAGACTGAGTTTGACCTAAAGGCACAAGTTTGGTCGCTGCTGCCACCTGGTTTTCAAGCCATGACCAGCCATAGCCCAGGCAGGCGTCCTCGTGCTTTATATTCCACTTATCAGCCGCAAACGCGAACGCGGTCACAAAACTAACATCGCTCTCTTGGTGCAAAAAAGAGTGAGTATCTGTGTGGTTTTGATGGCTGAGAACGCGCATCAGTGCCTTGCCCGTAGCGCAATCGGTTAGTCTTAATTCGCTTGTTTCGCGCAAAGCTAAAATGAGTTTATTCCAATACCGCACTTGATCAATATCGTTGTCCGCCGACGCAGTCATCAAACGCAGCAAAACGGGCAAGTCTGTCCGGCCTAGGGCATAGTCAAGTTGAATTTCTAACCATTTCTGTGTTTGCTCAACATTAGTCAGCCAGCCTTCTTCGGTGGCCGTTTCTAAGCCGTGAGAAAACGCATAGGCACCGGTTGGCAGATTGGCGCTACACAACTGCATTAGTCGAAGGCTAGAGAGGTTCATCAATAATCAGACTAACGATTAAGGTTTAACGTATAAATAAGCGATTCGATCAATCATCGACTTAACTATGACGATGTAATGAATCATCGTGGCTGTGCGCGTGGTCATGCCCATGAGCGTGAGAAATGCCATGATAGGCACCACTTTCAGGGATGAATACCGCCATTTCATGGTGCACCTCTAAACCTAATTTCTGGAGCATGTCTTCTAACACTGAATCGGGAGTAATGCGCAGGCAACGTTCGGTGATTTGTATTTTTACATGTCGATTGCCTAGGTGATAGCACGCCCTGGAAAATAACAGCGCGTCATCGCAACTTGCAGACACAATGGGTTCAGCAGCACCATCAACGCGGATTAGTTTCCCGCAATCGGTTTTTAGATACTCACCTACCTTGAGCGGTTGGCCATGCGGTAAAAACACTCCGACATCTTCACCCGACACGGTATTGGTTTTAAGTCGTGCACGGCTACGCTGCTCATGTGTTAATAACAAACGGTGGTCTGGTTCGAGTGCGTGCGGTCCGTCAACTCTGTGGTAAATTTCTAACATGATGGATATGCTCAATCTGTCTTTGGTCTGGTTATGTTGTTCACTAAGCTAGAACAGACAATACAGTTGCGCAAGAGGCAACTCAGTGGCTGGCTCGCAAGTTAATAATTCACCGTCAGCGAGCACCTCATAGGTTTCGGGGTTTACAGTTATTTCCGGCAACAAGTCGTTAAGCAACATGTCCTTTTTGGTTATTTTACGCGTGTTCTTACAGGCGGTTAGGGTGCGCTTTAAACCTAGTTTCTTTGATAAGCTGCTGTTTGCGGCAGCGTGGCTTACAAATGTAATGCTATTCGCTACAGCGGAGCCAGCGTTGGCTCCAAACATTGGTCGATAATGCACTGGCTGTGGAGTGGGAATCGACGCATTCGGATCGCCCATGGGGGCCGCAGCGATAAATCCACCTTTTATAATAAGGCTAGGTTTAATACCGAACATAGCGGGTTTCCAAAGAACTAGATCGGCGAGTTTACCGACCTCAATACTGCCTACTTCATCGCTGATACCATGCGCAATCGCCGGGTTGATGGTGTACTTGGCAATATAGCGACGAGCCCGAAAATTATCATGATCGTCGGCGTCTTCGGGCAATGGACCGCGCTGTTCGCGCATTTTATGGGCGGTTTGCCAAGTTCGTGTCACCACTTCGCCAACGCGCCCCATGGCTTGTGAATCTGAAGCGATCATGCTGAATGCTCCCATATCATGCAGAATATCTTCGGCCGCAATGGTTTCTTTACGAATACGCGAATCAGCAAACGCAACGTCTTCGGGAATATTACTGTCTAAATGATGACACACCATCAACATATCTAAATGCTCGTCCACCGTATTGACGGTGTACGGTCGCGTTGGATTGGTGGAAGAGGGCAGCACATTAGCTAGCCCCGCGGCCTTGATAATATCCGGCGCATGACCTCCGCCTGCGCCCTCTGTGTGGTATGTATGTATGGTACGACCTTTAAACGCATCTAGCGTGTCGTCCACAAAACCAGACTCGTTCAACGTGTCAGTATGAATGGCGATTTGCACATCGTATTCTTCAGCAACGCTTAAACAACAATCAATGGAAGCGGGCGTGGTACCCCAATCTTCGTGCAGTTTCAGTCCACAAGCACCGGCGTCTAGTTGTTCGCGCAAGGCTTCAGGCTGGCTGGCATTACCTTTACCTAAAAAGCCAAAATTCATCGGCAAAGCATCGGTGGATTTGAGCATTTGGTGAATGTTCCAGGGCCCAGGAGTACATGTGGTCGCGTTTGTTCCTGTCGCGGGGCCTGTGCCACCGCCGATCATCGTTGTTACGCCTGACATCAGCGCTTCTTCAATCTGTTGTGGGCAAATAAAATGAATGTGTGCGTCGATACCACCAGCGGTTAAAATCGATCCTTCACCGGCGATGACCTCGGTACCTGGCCCTACGATTATGGTTACACCGTCTTGAACATCTGGGTTGCCGGCTTTTCCAATCGCGGCGATTCGACCCGCTTTAAGACCTACGTCGGCTTTGACGATACCCCAATGGTCGAGTATCAATGCATTGGTAATGACGGTGTCCATGGAATCTGCACAGCTATCTTGGCTTTGCCCCATGCCATCACGGATTACTTTACCGCCACCAAACTTAACTTCGTCTCCATAGACGGTGTGATCTTGTTCGACTTTGATCCAAAGGCTGGTGTCGGCCAAACGCACTCTGTCGCCTACTGTGGGACCAAACATTTGCGCATAGGCTTCTCGATCAATCGTTACGCTACTTTTTGTTCCAGTCGGCTGTGCGTCGGCACTTAGATCGCCCATTACGTCGCCTCTAAAACCAATAACGCGTTGCCTACCCGCATAGCGCACTAATTCGACCTCGCGGCCCTGGCCTGGCTCGAAGCGAATTGCGGTGCCTGCGACGATATTTAAGTGAAAACCTTCGGTTTCCTCACGGTTGAATTTCAGTGCAGGGTTGGCTTCGTAAAAATGGTAATGAGAGCCTACCTGAATTGGGCGGTCACCACTGTTCTCCACCCAGATTGAGCGCGTATCTCGGCCCTTGTTTATGATAATGGGCTCGCCACGTGTTTTAATTTGACCAGGTTTCATAGTGTCACTCTATCGCTGTGTACTTTAGTTTGCGCTTTAGGAGCGGTTAATTAATTGGATTATGAACGGTAACCAGTTTGGTTCCGTCGGGGAAGGTTGCTTCAACCTGAACTTCGTCGACTAATTCAGCTACTCCGGGCATGACTTGCTCAACGGTTAACACTTGTCGTCCTTCGCTCATAAGCTCGGCGACTGTTTTACCGTCGCGAGCGCCTTCAATAATAATCATGCTCAAATACGCCACCGTTTCTGGGTAGTTGAGTTTTACCCCGCGCGCTAAGCGTCGCTCCGCCATCAGTGCGGCGGTAAACAACAGTAATTTGTCTTTTTCTCTGGGTAATAAATCCATGTTTGACTATCTCTTTTTAGCTAGCATGCCCATATGCGGGGAGGGCACGCGGTTCGATTAATTAGTAAAGGTCGTAGTTCGTGCCAGGCTTTTACGAAATGTTCTCGCGCGTGGGTCGCACTTGGGCCAACGTATCGCACGGCTAACCATTCAGCCACCTGAGTTACCCCGGCGTAACCGCGTTTTTCTCGCCTAAGCGCGTCGCATTGCTGATGTAGCCGGTCTAATACATCTTTGGGTAGCGCTGTTTTAAAAGGGCCTGCAATAAAAAGGCCATTACTAGATTGCTCAGCAAGCCCTGCACGACTGTTTAAAAAAGTTGAATCATTCGCGTTAAACCGCCATCGTTCAAGCCATTCAAGCTGACCCGCGTAATGAACTTCAAAGGATTGTCGCAGCTCACCTTCAACAAAAGGTTGATTGCTGGCGGGTAGGCCCAAACTAGCGATATCCCAGCCCATAAAGCTACCACCTTCGGCGACGTCTACCCGAGTGTGGCTGACACCGTTGGCACCAGAATAGAACAGCGTTTCCATGGGAAACCATTCCAGGCTTGATTCTGATTCGACGTTTAGAAAATTATTCTGTACTTGTTTACACGCATCTTCACGCGCCCCATACAGGCGGCCAGCACCAGGTGTTGTGATCAGGCCCGCGCTGGATGGTGCTATATTGACGTTAACTACCAGAGAATCACCAGATACGAGTCCCCCAGGCGGATGCAACAGATAGAGGTGGGCAAGGTCGGGCCCTTCTGGGTAGAAAGCTTTTTGTACGTGCAATGGTCCGTTTCTGCGGTAAGTCGATAACCGAGATCCTGCGGCACTTTGTTTAACTTCGAGCTCTAAGTCGGCATGCCATTCACCGGCTTTCATTCTTAGCGCAGCCGCACGGCGTGCAGCAATCTCATTTGAGCCATGAGTACTCGCTTTAGAGTTCGGAGGCGTTGGGACGCTTATTGGGTTGTTACTTAAAATACGAGCCATTTCGTTTGAAAACGTTTCTTGCTAAGCGCGATTTATGTTCGAACAAGCGATTGATGTTAAATACAGCATGAGTCACTTTTTAGATTAGACCGCTAAGTGCTTTGCAATCAGATCATCGCTAAGGTCGCACATATCACCGTTCGCGACAACACTTCCTTTTTCCATCAATCTAAAATGGCTGCCGACACGGCGAGCAAAACCGAGTTTTTGTTCTACTAGTAACACCGTGAGTCCTTCTTGTTGGTTGAGTTGCAAAATAACATCGCCGATCTGCTGTACAATATTCGGTTGTATACCCTCGTTAGGTTCATCTAAAATTAGTACTTTGGGTTCGATTACCAACGCACGCCCTATGGCTAACTGCTGCTGTTGACCGCCGGATAAATCACCCCCACGGCGTTTTAGCATGTCATGTAAGACTGGAAATAACTCGAAAATTTTGCTCGGTATTTTGGATTTGTCTTTACGACAGCCAAGCCCGATACGCAAATTTTCTTCTACCGTAAGCTGGGCAAAAATGTCTCGCCCCTGAGGCACATACCCAATGCCTTCATGAGCGCGGCGTTCTGCATTCCACTCAGTGATGTCTTGCCCCAGATAATTAATGCTACCACTCGCAGTGGGTAGCAGGCCCATTAGAGTTTTGAGCGCCGTGGTTTTACCTACGCCATTGCGACCCATTAAGCAGGTGATCGAGCCAGCTTTGATGTCTAGATCGAGCCCCCATAGTATTTGTGAGCTACCGTATAGTTGATCTACGCTTTTAAAATTAATCATGCTGACTCACCAAGATACACTTCGATAACATCTGGGTTGCTCTGGATTTGATCCATTGTGCCTTCTGCCAATACTGACCCTTGGTGTAAAACCGTTACCTCGCGAGCAATACTGCGCACGAATTCCATATCGTGTTCCACAACTATAACGGTTCGTTGGCCCGCTAAAGAAGTAAGCAGCTCAGCAGTGCGCTCGGTTTCTTGCGCTGTCATACCAGCGACCGGCTCATCCACCAGTAAAACTCGTGGGTCTGAACACAGCAACATGCCAATCTCTAGCCACTGTTTTTGACCATGAGATAGCGCCCCAGCAAGTTGTTTGTAGTTTTCCTTTAGACCAATTATCGAGAGTACAGTGGCGATGCGATCTTGTTCTTCAGTATTAAGCGTTGCTCTAATAGAAGAGAGAACTGACTTCTTCACCTTAAGTGCCAGTTCTAAGTTTGAGTACACATCTAAGGCTTCAAAAATGGATGGTTTTTGAAACTTACGGCCAATGCCAAGTTCGGCTATCTCCGCTTCATCGCATTCCAGCAAGTTGATATTCTGGCCGAAATACGCCGAGCCTGAATCACAGGCGGTTTTGCCAGTAATGACATCCATTAAAGTGGTTTTACCGGCGCCATTTGCGCCGATCAAACAACGCAATTCACCATCATTAATATAGAGATTTAGGTCATTCAAGGCTTTGAACCCATCGAAGCTGACCGTTAGCCCTTCAATGTACAGAATAATTTCTTTAGAAATATCAATGACCGATTCGGTGATGGATGGCTCGTACTCAATATTATAAAAGTCCCGAACTCGGTTTAAAGCCGATGTATTTCTCATGACGTTACTCCACTAGGCCCGTCAAGCCGAGCGCTAATATGCTCCTGTTCATTGATTGTATCTGATTCATCCAAGGTTGCTGGGGCAGACGTAGAACTGGGTATGTCGTCCTTTGCGCCGCGCCATCTTTCAAGCAGGCCAACAACGCCTTTGGGTAAAAATATGGTGACAAACACGAATAGCCCACCGAGTGCGAACAGCCATGCTTCAGGAAAGATGCCAGTAAATCTGGTTTTCGCAAAGTTAACTAATATGGCACCGGCGATGGCTCCGTAAAGCGTGCCTCGCCCGCCAACGGCAACCCAAACCACCAGTTCAATGGAGTTAAGTGGGGCAAATTCACCTGGATTGATAATACCGACCTGCGGTACATACAAGGCACCGGCGATGCCTGCTAATATCGCCGAATAAACGAATAACCAAACTTTGTAACGTTCGGTTCGATAGCCGATAAAACGGCTACGATCTTCAGAGTCTCGAACTGCAACAATGACTCGACCAAATTTAGAGGATAATAACCATTTACTGAGAAAGTAAGCGCCGAGCAGGGTAACAGCGGTGATCACAAATAGAGACACACGAGTGCTGTCTGCCTGCAAATTAAACCCAAGGATATCCTTGAAGTCGGTCATCCCGTTATTGCCTCCAAAGCCCATCTCGTTTCTAAAAAAAGCAAGCATTAAGGCATACGTTAACGCTTGAGTCATTATCGATAGATATACGCCGGTAACGCGCGATCTAAAAGCCAGGTAGCCGAATACAAATGCCAGCAGCCCTGGCACAAACATGGCCATCAAAATTGCAAACCAAAATTGATCAAAGCCGTGCCAAAACCATGGCAACTCTGTCCAATTCAGAAACACCATAAAGTCAGGCAGCAGTGGGTCACCATACACTCCGCGCGAGCCAATCTGGCGCATTAAATACATGCCCATGCCGTAGCCACCCAGTGCAAAAAATGCACCGTGGCCCAAACTCAAAATACCGCAATAGCCCCAGATTACATCTACGGATAAAGCGAGTAGGGCGTAGCATAAGTACTTGCCTAGAAGAGTCACGGTATGAGTAGTGACATGAAACATGGAGCTCTCAGGGATCAATAGATTACCGATTGCGGCGTACAACACTATCAGACCAGTGATGCAGATCAGCCAGCGAGAACTGCGTTCTGATAGAAGACTTCTTCGTTTCACGGGTATACCCAGTAACGATTGCTTTTTAGAAAGTGTTTGTGATGTCATGATTCAGCCGCTCGACCTTTTTGGGGAAATAAGCCACGAGGGCGCCGTTGTATGAATAGAATAATTAGGACTAAAACCACAATAGTGGACAACACTGAGCCTAGACTTGGTTCAAGGAATTTGTTTAGCCCGCCGACGGTAAAGGCACCAACCAAGGTTCCCCACAGATTACCTACGCCCCCGAATACAACAACCATAAACGAATCTATGATGTAAGCCTGCCCAAGATTCGGGCCAACGTTGGTAATCTGTGTAAGCGCTACTCCGGCTAAGCCAGCAATGCCTGAGCCAAGCCCAAAGGTCATCGCATCAACCCATTCAGATTTAATTCCCATGGCGCGTGCCATGTTTCGGTTTTGCGATACGGCTCGAACATTCAACCCCAAACTTGTTTTACGCATCAATAGTTGCAATAGGAAGAACACGATCAACGCAAATATCAGAATATAGATGCGGTTGTATGTGAGCGACAATACTGGGTTGATCTGCCATGCGCCACTCATGAAATCAGGAGCCACAACCTGACGATTCAGTGGCGAAAAAACGGACCTAACTAACTGCTGTAATATCAAGCTTATCCCGAACGTGGCCAATAAGGTTTCCAGTGGTCGGCCTTTAAGAAACTGGATAACACCGCGTTCGATGGCCACACCAAATAACCCCGAGACTAGAAAAGCCGCAGGGATGGCGACTAATAATGAATACCCTATGTGGTTTGGCATCAAGAGCTGCACAACGTAGGTGGTGTACGCTCCAATCATAATCAGTTCGCCATGTGCCATATTGATGACACCCATAACGCCAAAGGTAATTGCCAGCCCAGCTGCCACAAGCAGTAGAATCGAGCCTAAACTCAAACCAAAAAAGATTCGTTCTACGTAGCCGTAAAAAGCGACTTTATCCTCAATATCCTCAAGTGTGTCTTTCGCTAAGCTTTTAATATCTACTGAGACGTGATCTTCGGCGAGTTTTGTTATTGCCGTTCGCACTTGCGGCTCTAAACTACCACCTAGCTGTTCTAATGCCCTAATTACTACAAATTCTTCATCGCTAGTGAGGTCGCCGAGCGCAATCGCGTCGTCAAGAATGGATTTAACTTCACTGTTTGTCTCATCTAACCGTGCCTCCTTTAGTAAGGGTAGGGTGAGGTCATTTACATCAGACATTAAGTTGCGGGCTGATTGAATGCGAAGCTGGGTATCGTCGCTGCGCAGCTGCAATTTGGCGATGGAATTTCTCAGCGACTTCCTGACCTTATTCGAGGTGCGCACTTTACGTATGGTTTTCTTAGGAACATCGGCTTTAATAAGCCGCCCATTTTCTAGGCTAAAAAGATCAAAACCGCTACTTGTACCTTTTTCAGCAATGAAAAGAGCGGAGTCGCTTCTTTGAAAATAAAGCTTTCCTTCCAACAAAGTGTTAAGCAAAATCAATACAAATTTTTCCTGTTGCTTCGCGTCACTGTGATTGACTATTTCCTCAACTACTCCCGGGACTTGTTTTAGTTTAGCGGTAGTCAATTTTTGGGCAATCTCATTTAGCGATAGAGGTTGCACGAAGGCAACTGCATCGGCTTCGGAACTCGACGCGGCCGCAAATGCCGATAGCGATATCAAGCAAGCTGCGAGCAATACCGCGCACACAGTTATCGCTAACGTGGGTTTGCCGAAAGGCAGTCGATATCTATTTATCATAATAATTATTTTTCTTACTGCTTGTTATCCAGCGCGCTATCTTGGTGCATGGATATATTGAATTTCTGCAAAACCGTCAAATAACGTTTTTGCAGAGCCCCATATGAAAGCGTGATTTAGCTTCAGATCTGTGTTCATCGATTTTTAATCTGAACATTGATGAGCCGAGTTTTTCAGTCGAATTTACGGCGCCTGAAATTCAACGAAAAAGATCTTGAGGAAAATATTCCTCAAGATCTCGTTCTGCAATGTTCCGATTTAGAAATTTTGACCGGAACATTCCTTAGTTACAGTGTTGTAGTTTCCGCAGTTAATTTTTGGATCTTGCCAGTCAGACACAATTTTAGCGCTCTCTTCTAGGTGATCCGTCCATGCGTCACCGGCAACTTCTTCAGTTTGTGACACAATTTCAAATTGACCATCGGCTTGAATTTCGCCGATCAGAACTGGTTTGGTGAAATGGTGGTTCGACAATACTTTAGCTGTACCGCCAGTGAGGTTTGCAACCTCAATACCGTACATAGCCGGGCGCACTTTATCGACATCGGTTGAGCCTGCTTTCTCAACGGCTTTCGCCCATGCTTTAAAACCAATGTAGGTTGCTTCCATTGGATCATTGGTTACGCGCTTGTCGTCTTTGATGAAAGACTTCCACTTAGCAATAAATTCCTCATTGGCGTCAGATTCGGCGCTCTGGAAATAGTTCCATGCCGCCAAGTGACCAACCAGTGGGGCGGTATCAAAGCCTGACAGTTCTTCTTCACCAACCGAGAAAGCGACTACTGGAATATCTTCCGCTGAAATACCTTGGTTTCCTAACTCTTTATAGAATGGCACATTAGCATCACCGTTGACGGTCGAAACAACCGCTGTTTTCTTGCCCTCGCTACCAAATTTTTTGATATCCGAAACAATACCTTGCCAGTCAGAGTGCCCGAAAGGTGTGTAGTTGATCATGATATCTTCTTCTTTAACGCCTTTACTTTTTAGGTAAGCTTCAAGAATTTTGTTGGTTGTACGTGGGTAAACGTAGTCGGTACCAGCTAGCACCCAACGTTCTACTTCCAACTCATCGGCCAGATAATCAACTGCCGGAATGGCTTGTTGATTTGGCGCTGCGCCAGTGTAGAAAACGTTTTTGGATGACTCTTCACCTTCGTATTGAACAGGGTAGAACATCAAGCCATTCAGTTCTTCGATTACCGGCAACACGGACTTTCGAGAGACTGAGGTCCAGCAACCAAAGATCACGTCAACACCATTTTTTGAGATAAGTTCGCGTGTTTTTTCGGCAAATAGTGGCCAGTTAGAAGCCGGGTCTACAACAACAGGCTCAAGCTTTTTACCTAACAAGCCTCCGGCCGCATTTTGCTCTTCGATCATCATCAGAACAGTGTCTTTCAATGTGGTTTCTGATATTGCCATTGTTCCAGAAAGTGAGTGCAACACACCGACCTTAATGGTTTCTTCGGCTTGCACATTGATTGCCATTGCGCAGGCACCGAGACCCAGCGCCACTTTACTCATAATTTTTCTTAATTTCATTTTTGAATACTCTTTTAGATTAAAAGATGGATTAGATTTGCAGCTGAAAACCGATAGACAGCACATCGGTATCAGCGCCTTGATAACCAGATATATTGGCATCGCCGCTGCTGTAGTTGATATTTAGTCGTGCGTTGTGTCCCTTAATGACATAATTTAAACCAAGCTCAGTTAGGTCGCTTGACTCACCCTCAGATGGGTTATTGCTAACAAAACGCAGGTACGGTTGAAAGTCACCATAGCCACCGCTTTTGAACAGGTAAGCGGCTGATGCAAAAGTTGAATCACCGTCAAACAAGCAAAAGTCACAACCGTTCAGTGGGTTGGCGGAAGGCGTACCGGTGAAGTCTGAGTCAAAGCTTTTATACTCGGCTTCAATTGTCAAAACATCGTCGTTTCCGAGCACAGTTTCAGACAAAAGGTCAAGTGTGAAACCTGAGAAGTCGCCGGGTTGCGCCGCGGAACCAACGCCATCAGACTGTGCTTGAAATGAGAGCCCCAGGGTAAACACATTTCCTAAACCACCGTAGTAGGTGCTCGATGTGTAGTACGCAGGGTTGTCTTCCTTGTTTAAAAAGTTATACGCAAATCGGCCTGCGATTAATGGGCTGTCACTGGTATTCGGGCCGCCTTCAACTCCGTCGAATATTCCAATCGCGTATTGGAATTTGTCTGCAGCGCCCCAAACCGTGACGCCAGTGTCTCGACCAACCGAGCCCGCGGCTCCCGGAATACCATCACCTGGAGCATCTTGATCAGAAGCGTAAAGTGGCTGTGTATATTGATTCCAGGTTAAGCCATAAAAAGGGCCGTTCATTTCAATACGATCAGCTGGTGTTAACATCAGACCGGCCCAGACATTGAAATATTCAGAGAATTCAAACTGCGCTATTGCGTCCAGTACGTCAATTTCGTTGTCCCAACGTTCGGTGTTGAAAGTGAACTTGATTGTATCGTTCACTTGCCCGCCCACATAGAGACGAATATTAGATACGTCAAAATCGAAACTGCTGCCACCGTCCGGGGCTGCGTCTTCAGCAAAAGTGGCTTGCGTGCGTAGCCCGGCGCCAACGCTGATACTGGATTCGTCAGAAATCTTGATAGTGCCAGCAGCCATAGCTGTGTTAACTGACAACGCACAGAGCGATAAAGGGAGGGCACAAGATCGTAAAATAGATTTTCCACTTGTGAGGCTAATTGGAATATTGGCAATTTTCATCGTGATAGAGGTCTTGAGTGAGTTAATGTTCGCGCAAGCAATACTAATCGTATTGTGAAAATTGGAAATTCGATGATTCACTGTAAGCTGTACGTCAAAATGCGTATAACGGCTAACAATGTTGGGCTTACTTACCTAACTATTTAGGCCTACTCTGTGAGTAATAGGAGGGTATGAATGTCGGCTATTTAACCGCACCCCATAATTTAAATAAGAAGCCTTACGCCAGATCGGCGACATTCCGATTTATACATTGCGTGATATAGAGTGAGCGTGCTTTGAATTAAATAAACCGACTAATGTCCAATAGAAGGGTGTCGCAAAAAGGCGTAGTTTAAAGTTTGATCTAAATTTTTTTTGGGGGAAATATGAATAAGAAACACGCCGTTTTTAAGCTCAGTACCATTCTTCCGTTATTGCTCTGTATATCCGTATCGCCGAATACACAGGCAGCGGAGGCTAAATACACACCGAAGGCTATCTATTGTGCAGATGACACATCCTCGCTTTGCGATACCATGCCTTCAATGGTTGGCCAAGACCCAGCTATTAGCCCCGGAGTGGGTTATCACGGCCTGCCGCCCAGCGTGGGTAGCTTCGACCGAGATTCGCAAACACCGTTTGACAATATGGCCTGGCAGATGTTCATCGCCGCTAACTGGTCAGCCAACGCGTCGTTGAACCCCGCTGAGGCGCTTAACGGCGAGGGCACACGTGTATGGCAAACTTGGAAGCGGCCGCAGGATATTTTTGGTGAGGAAAA
>CALKRK010000248.1 GCA_937989675.1 uncultured Arenicella sp.
ATAACGCATCCAACATTTCGAACCCCTAACACTGTATCGCGGCTGTAAGACAAACCGCCCAATAAACGAAGCGGCGTAGCATACAGTAATTTACAACTTGGCTACTAGGAGTAATGAAAATTTGACACTAAATTGCAAACCGCAAGCAGTAAAAATTGAGGTGCCTATATTAGGGCTGGCGAGCTTGATGTGCGCGCATCCCTGCGCGCAAAAGAAACGTTATTCTACAAAGCCCTCGTTGGCCTTAACGGTTAAGGGGTGATAACCCGGCTTAGCTTTTTCAAACGCGGCTCGGCCAAGAGCCTTACCTCGCTCAGTCTTACTCAGCTCACGGTAAAGTGGCTTCACCAGTTTATTACGCCCAATGCTTACCAAGTATTCCCTTAGTCTGGGCAACGCCGGCTCGTACCAATTACGCACGCTCATTAGCAACCAACTGTGTGCGATCTCATTGTTTTTAGACGCGGTAAGATCAAAAGCGGCATCTAACTGCGCGAGTTGCTCAACGGAAAGCGTCTCTGGCAAGTTATTGAGAAAATACAACCATTGATGCACAACCCAACTTTGGGTATCAATATCGCTCGCGGCTAACTCACCGGACAACCATTGCGCGCGCGCAGCATCGACCATGGCAAAGGCATTTGACTCCGCAAGCGGTGGATTATCTGGTACGCCGGGCTCGAAAACCCATTGTTGGATGCGCGCTTTATCAAGCTTATCGGCGTGATCGACAAGTAAAGTGCTGTCCAAATACGCTAAAAACTCATCGGTGGTAATGCTCTGAAATGCGAATTTCTCAAAATACTGGGTTAGGAACCGATCAAAATTATCGCGCCCAACTTGCTGTTCCAGTTCACGTAAGAATAATGCGCCCTTTTCGTAGGGAACATTGGAAAAAACATCGTCCGGGTCACGCCCTCTAAGATCAATAGCAAGAATTTCGTCTTGGCTGTCAAGGCGCTGCATATCTTCTTCTAAGTCTTCATAACCCAATACCGCTTCCATATTGTAGCGGTCCGTCCCGTATACTATCTCCATAATTCGGTAGGTTAAATAGGTTGTGAAACCTTCGTTTAACCAAAGATCTCGCCACGTTGCGTTGGTCACGGTGTTACCAGACCAAGAATGTGCCAACTCGTGCGCTATCAATGACACTAAGCTTTTATCCCCGGCGATAACCGTTGGCGTGATAAACGACAAACGCGGGTTTTCCATGCCACCGAAGGGGAACGATGGTGGCAAAATTAATAAATCATAACGGTCCCAGCTGTATGGCCCATAACGCTTTTCGGTCTCAATCAACATAGATTCGGTGTCTGCAAACTCTGCTGCAGCGGATTCTAGCAATTCTGGCTCAGCATAAACGCCAGTGCGCTCCCCCATCGACTTAAACTGTAAATCGCCGACCGCCAGCGCAATCAAATACGAAGGAACGGCTTGCGGCATAGTGAATTCGTAAACGCCATCTCGCTCAGCATTCGGTTCATTAGATGCACTCATCACCGCCAGTAATTCTTTTGGCGTGCGCAGGGTCGCATCGTAGGTCACCCGCGCCTGTGGCGTATCTTGTAGGGGAATAAAGCTACGAGCATGAATGGCTTGGGCCTGCGAGAATAGAAACGGATGCTTGCCGCCCGCCGTTTGCGCTGGGGTCAACCATTGAAGGCCGGACGCGTCCGGCGATGTTGTGTATTCAACTTTGAAAGACGTGACACCAAGCGGCAGCTCGATAGCCAAGGGCGCACCTAAAAAAGAATCCGCTTTGCCTAGTTCAAACGGTACTGAAGAACCGTTTGCGGAAACAGAGTGAATACTTAAGCCCTTGGTGTCGAGCACTATGGTAGTTGCATTCTGATCGCCGCGCTCTACATCCAGCATAGCGCTACCGGTAAGCACTTTTTTAGTAAAATCCACATTAAGGTCCAAAGAAATATGCGTCACCGCAATTTGCTCTGGGTTCGAAAACGAGTGGTAATCTTTAGCAACATCCATCGCCTGCAAACTAGCATTAGCAGGTTCACTAATCTCATGCTCACCTAATACACTCGCTTCTTCGGCTTTTTGGGCCTCAGGCACGACATCGGCGTCAGTGTTTTGATGTTCACTACAAGCCGACAGCAAAGCCATGGTCAGCAACATAAAAATAGGCATTCTTCTAAACATTGATTGAGTTTTCCTAGGTAAGTTCGTGGTCGGCCAAGTCTACCTCTTTCTAATCGCAAAGAAACCTAAATTTAAAAACATGTCAAAGAGCAATTAGATCACTAAAATATTTACCACTGAAGTAAGCGCTCTGCGTCTAGGAAGGTCTTGTAAAAGGTAAGAGTTTGGCTTTCTGTAGAATAATAAGCACGCTAACAAAAAACATGCATTCGTAGAGCATGAAAATAGGTTAAGGATATGGAAACAAAGCACATCGCAATGGTAGTTCTTTCGACCTCGTTATTGAGCGCATTCTTAACCGCGTCGCTGATGAGCATCGACAGCGGTACTCTCGAACCTTCTCACGCACCCAACAACGAACTCCTTATTCGGATTCAGAAGCTCGAACACACACTCGAGAAGCAACGCAATTCTGCGTTAAGCAACTCAACCATCAGTTCTAAACTAAGCGCCGATAAGGCCACTACTTTGGAGGTTTCGGAGACAGGCTCATCAACATCATCAAATACCCTTGAGCCGACAACCGCACCCGATGAGGCTCGATCACAAGAAGACTTACGGACTGAATTCATCGCTCGTCAACAACCCGAGTTTCGTAGGCAACTATTGGTAAACAATGGGTTCACAGTAGACGAAGCGAATTGGATACTTGCCACAGAGTCCGAGGCCGAACTCGCCAACCTCAATGATCAATACGCTTTTCTAAAGGCGCGAAGAGCAAGAAATTCGGCAGCACCTAGAGGAGCACGCACAAACAATCGAATCAGAGACGAGCTTGGTGATGATTATTATGAACGATACCTAGCGGCAAATGGTCAGCCAACGGACATACCTATTAGCACGGTTATGCGAGGGTCTCCAGGGCAAAACGCGGGGCTCAAACCAGGAGATAGAATTAAAGCCTATGGCGGAAAACGCGTCTTTAACGTTTTTGAATTGAATGGTCTGACTGTGGACGGCAATGAAGGAGAAAGCGTATTACTGGAGGTTGAGCGCGATGGAGAACCATTGCAGCTAACGATCCCGCGTGGACCGATTGGTATTCGTTCAAACTAGGATTGCTGCGCCTAACTGTTGCCCAAATTAACGCCGTGATAGAGTAATGGACCGACCCTAATCAAGGAGGCAGCAATGATATTTCAAAAACCTGCGTTTATTGTTCTATCGCTCGTGGTATTCAACACATTCGCTGGTGTTACCTATCTAAGTGTTGCGCACTCTGAAACAGTTAAGCCCAAAATAAATGATTCGACGTTTCAAGCTGGCGAAATGGCCGCAGGAGCGCCGCCAGAGCTGAGACATTGGGGCCAACTGGTTGGTCAATGGTCCACTACTGAGGAGAGTTTGAAGCAAGATGGATCTGGCTGGCAACCATCAAAAGGAGCCGATTGGAATTTTATGTGGGCATTCAACGGTTGGGGAATTCAAGACAACTACACATCCCCGCCGCTCTCCCAAGCACTGGACGATGAAAGCAAACGACAACGCGGCATTAATTTAAGAATTTTTAACCCCGAAGAAAAACAATGGGTAATGACTTGGTTAACCACCGCTTCAAAAAAACCGCAAAGCTTTGTCGCCAGCTCCACAACAGACGAACTCGTAATGTTGACTGAAACAAAAGACGCACGCGGTAATTACAACCGAATCACTTTCTTCGACATATCAGATACAAAATTCGAATGGAAACTCGAATGGTCTCAAGATCAAGAAAGCTGGCTGGAAGTCTATCGAATTCATGGAGTTAGAAAACAATGACCAGCCAAGCAAATGCGAATTACCTGCTTGCGGCCATCCGGCGCTTAGCGGCAGCAGCAATGCTATTTTCCTCAGCCATTTCCTTCGCTGACCAATCAAGCACTGATTCGAATAGCAGCACACACTCAGCCGCTAGCAAACCTGGAGAAGTAGTCTATCTTGGTAATGAGGGTTTGTTAATCACTCAGAACAAAACTAAAGTACTGTTCGATCCATTTTTCCATAACGATTACAACACCTACCAATTGGTTCCAGAGTCGATCCGCAAAGCACTTTTTAGCGGCAAGCCGCCTTATGATGATATCGATGCTATTTTCATTAGCCACGCTCACGGCGATCATTTTGCCGCCGAAGACCTAGTCAAATACCTGGATTCGTTTCCGCATACAACTTTGATTGCTCCGCAGCAGGCAATAGAGAAAATAGTAGAATTAGATGAATTCGAACCGACCGCAAAACAATTATTGCCCATTGAAATCGCCTATAAAGATGCGCCTTTTTCCAAGCAGCTAGAAAGTATTGAATTCAGTGCAGTGCGCATTCCACACGCAGGCTGGCCACAGCGTGCCGACGTGTCAAACCTAGTTTATAAGGTCACGCTAGATAGACAAACTACGGTTATTCACATGGGCGACGCCGACCCCAACGACGATCACTTTCGCCCCTTAATGGATCACTGGAATACAAAACCAACGGACACGGCCTTCCCTCCCTATTGGTTCTTTACTAGCCAAGCTGGCCAGAAAATTCTCAAACAACGTATACAGGCGGAGAACAACGTTGGAGTTCATGTGCCGAAAAAAGTGCCGATCGATTTGGTAGAAAGCGGCGAGAAGTTTTTTTCGAAACCTGGAGAAACACTGACAATCGACCACAACTAACAAACCGCGACGCACACAGCGCTCAGAATCGACTAACTAAACCAGTTTTTTTGGAATGATCAGGTTAGAATAGCGCCCCTTTTGGCCAGGCGAAAATTCGAAATGTCACGTATTCTGAGACGATTACAATTCAACCTGAAAATGGCGTTGGTTGCTATTTGGTGTACCTTGGTGTCAATCGTATTTTACCTTCTATCGTTTCCATATTATCAGCGAACATGGTTATCTTGGGCGTATGCCAAGAGCTTAAATGCAGGTGTGCGGGTCGCCTTGGGAGTGAGCGTCAAAGTGGTAGGCCGTGAAAATATGTTAGCTGGGCCTGCCGTTATAACCATGAATCATCAATCAAACTTTGACCCACTGCTTCAAGGCCCGGTTTTCCCCCAAAATGCAGTCATCATCGGTAAAAAGGAGTTATTAAAAATACCGTTTTGGGGCCGTTTATTTAGAGCCACCAACAACATTATGGTTGATCGCGACAAGCCAAGGAAAAATGGCGCTGGCGTTGATGACGCTATTTCGCGCCTGAAAAATAGTGATTGTTATGTATGGATTTTTCCAGAGGGCACGCGCAGCCATAACCAGCCAATGGCTCCTTTTAAACGTGGTGCTTTTATTATGGCAATCGAAGCCCAAGTTCCGATTATTCCAATGGTCTCCAAGCCTCTAAAACATGTGCTGGATATTCCGAATAAAATCGCCAAAGGTGGTCATCACGAAATCAAAATCCTTCCGGCTATCTCAACAACCGGAATGACCCGCGACCACCTTCCTGAGTTAATCGCACATTGCGAGCGCCTGTACGCTGACACAATAGCCGGCTACCTTGACACTCCAATTAGCGGCGCTGCGAATTAACCATGCGCAAATATTAATCAGCGGTTTATCTAGTCTGCTAGCCTAAAACCTACTTTCAAAGTCACTTGATAGTGGCCGACCTTACCGTCCACCACATGCCCGCGAGTTTCGGTTACTTCAAACCAATCGACATTGTTTAAGGTCGAACTTGCGCGGGCCAGCGCCTTTTCAATTGCATCTTCGATACTCGTTTTAGACGAACCAACTATCTCGGTCTTTTTATAAACATGATCACTCATCTTAATCTCCGTTTAGGGTTACATAACATATAGATTTTTAATTTTTGTCGCGCCATTTTGCCCAGGGGTCAAGCGATGAAGACTTTCCTTCTATGTTTCCTGAAGTTTGACTAGGTTTCGCCCGTGATCTGGCGCTCTGAGTTTTTTGAACCTCACGCTTACTTGGAAATACCGGGCCGGTATCAGGGTCATCGAAAAATTCACCTTCACCCAACTCGATAAGCGCTGGAGAATCGGCGAGTGGCTCACCAGTGATCACCCGATTACGCGGGGCCAGTTGATGTTGCTCTTCATCTGGCAGCGGATACTGTTTAAACCGATATAGATAAAAGGCTTCGACGCGTTCTCTTGCCCAGTCTGTTTTGCGAAGAAACTTGATACTGGAGGCAAAGCTCGGGTAACTCTTAAAGCAATTAATATTAATTTGTTCGGCAAGAATCTCCCAACCATAATGGCGAACCAACTCCCCCAATAGCTCATCTAGCTTCACACCATTTAACGGGTGATTTATCAAATTTTCAGTCATTTAAACGCCGTTATAAAACATTATTGATCACACAACTCTTGCGCGTATTTAGGTAAAACCAATGTCATCTTAGCTTAGCAGCTACTGCTGAAAATTGTGTTTAAAAAGCCAAGGAAATTGCAAACTGGCAGCGCTCTATTAGTCTTAGAAGCGTTATACTTAATGCAATTCGAATAACTCAGTAAGAGAGTTGGAGGCATTCCCATGCATAAACTCATTCGTGATTTTATACTAGTCGGTTTATTAGTTTGCTCACCAATCTCGTTTTCTCTCGCAAACGACACCGATACTCTCAAGCAGATCTTGGAAGAACATTGGGCTGAAGCTAATGAGGAACAAATCTTTTTTCGTAAAGATCCAGATACATTCCGAATGAACGGAAAATTGCCCGATGTATCTCCAGAAGGGCTAGCACGGCGCGCAAAATTCAACCAATCTATTCTTCAGCGTTTATCTCAAATTGATGAAAAAACCTTATCACCTACCGATAAGGTCACGTTCAAATTGTTCCGTTACGAACGCCAAGCCGAGGCGAAAAGCTACAAGCAATTTGATCATCTATTCCCAATGCACAAGTATTCGGGCTTTCATTCATACTTTGCTGGTGCCCCCGGGAACATGTCGTTTCTCAGCCAGACCGATTACAACAATTACTTAATCAGCTTGGCCGATTACCCCCGCTATAATGCGCAACACATCGCCAATCTCAAACTTGCGATTGACAAAGGTTATACACACTACTGCGACAGTTTTGCGAACTACCACAAAACAATCACTAAACACATTGTGACAAACGCCAGTGATAGCGTTTTCTATGCACCGCTAAGCAAAATTCCAGCCGATATTTCAAGTGAAGAAAAGCAGCGGATAGTCACTCAAGCCACACGCTTAATCAAAGAGGTGGTTATTCCTGAATACGCTAAATTTCATGATTTTTTCACCAGTGAATACATGCCTAACTGCCGCAAAAAAGTCGGAATCACGGAGTTGGAAGACGGCGAAGAGTACTATCAATATTTAATAGAATTCTATACAACTACCGATTTATCAGCCGAGCAAATTCACCAGATGGGTTTGGATGAGGTCAAACGCATCCGCGCGGAGATGGATGCGGTTATCGGCAAAACAGGATTTAAAGGCAGCTTCGCCGAGTTTATTGAGTTTCTCAGAACAGACCCTCAATTTTACACCGACAACCCAATCGACATGATTGAAAAAGCCAGTTACATCACGCGTAAAGCGGCTGCTCAGTTACCGAAGTGGTTTAGCTTAATGCCACGCAGCACATTTGATATTAAATCCAGCCCTAACGGCGGCGCCTACTACGTTGCGCCAGATGGCAGCGGAACAACCTCCGGCACCTATTTCATCGACACCATTGATCTAAAAGCTCAACCGCTCTACAACTTGGAAGCACTCACTTTTCATGAAGCTGAGCCTGGGCATCATTTTCAAAGTGCGATTGCAATGGAGCTTGATGTTCCCGAATTTCGTAAAACGCTTTATCACTCCGCCTATGGTGAGGGTTGGGGCTTGTACTCTGAAAGCCTCGGCAAAGAAATGGGCTTCTATCAAAGCCCTTACAGTGACTTCGGCCGGCTTACTTATGAAATGTGGCGTGCCTGTCGCTTGGTTGTCGATACAGGCATGCATGCGAAAGGCTGGTCACGCCAACAAGCCATCGATTATTTGGCCAACAATACCGCACTCAGCATGCCTGATGTAATCGCTCAGATCGACCGTTATATAACTTGGCCTGCTCAGGCACTTTCATACAAAATTGGAGAACTGAAAATTCGCGAACTAAGAACGCTCGCAGAGCAAACCCTGGGAGAAAAATTCGACATTCGGAAGTTTCACGATCAAATGCTAATCAACGGCAGCTTGCCACTGGCAACCTTGGAGGAACTAACTAAAGAATGGATAAACGCACAGAACTAAAAAAAACCTGCCAAAATCAACCCGCACGCATTAGGGATCCGTTTTCATCACAGTAGTCACTTAAAGAAAACACATAACTAACTTCGGCACCCCGCGAACTAAAGCTCACCACCTGAGGTTTAGTTAAGCACAACCAGCGCTCCTGAACCTTCGGTTTTCGAGAACGAATAGCTCTCGGCTCGCTAATCGCTAAATTAGCCCCATTCCTATGCCTGGCTGATCTAAACCGGATCAATTCAATATCGCCTCGCTCATAAGCCCAACGCCCAACTAGCTGGGAATCCTGATAGGTTGACGGATCACTAACATGGTCGTGTATTGATGCAAAATGCCCTTGCTCTAAATCAAGGCAGTATTCACTTGCAACCAGTGCACTGAAAACACAGTACTCAGAACGAATAGGCTCGAGGTAGGGTTGCTGCATGTCCTGCAGAAATAGAAAGCGGTAGTAAGCGCATTCCCTCAATGCAGTCACTGGTAACTCACTCGCATAATAATAGCTTGGCATTAATCGAGTGCCAAAGCGAGAACCCCATTTCAGCGGAGGGTACCGAAAAGCCGTTTTCAACAGATAATGCATGCTCTCAGTGCCAGGTCGATAAACTGGTTTTACATCATCGAGTAAAGCCTCCAATATGCTTTGCTCGTTGATATCATCAACAACACTGAGCGTTGCGGCCTCTTCTTGCGACTCAACCACACGCCAAACTGTTTCACGGTAATTGGTAAGCGGTGTATCGTCATTAAATATTGCAGCATCCAGCACTCTACTCTCCCTAATTTCCCTCTAAGTACACTCTTTGCTCACCGTAAACTCAAACCTTACCGCGCATCGCATCCAAATACATATTCACTTGCACTAACCCACTTACTGTCGCCAACAAATCACGAGGTTTGCCAGACAAGGCGCTATTTTCGCTATTTAACCAATGCCGCATAAATGACTCATCTCCACCAGCGATCGCAAACAGAGAGCGATAAACACGAATTAATTGCAAACATAGTTCACCTGTTTTTGACTGCGGGTCATACCCCTTTTCTCGGTTCCGGCTTAATGTGGCCTTATCAACACCTAAAATGTCACTGGCATCATCACGCGACAAACCTAAAGCTTTGCAACTATTGTTAAAAGCTTTAATAAGAACGGCACTTTTGTTTGGTTTAGGCTTTAACATCATTCTCACCTTTGCTTAGTTTCTTGCATAATACCAGGAAATTGCAAACGCAACAAACAATGAAATAAAGCTGCATTTGCGCTAAACAGAAACACTCTTCCAATGCTTATAGGAGCAAAAGCAATTTGACTAGTTGTAAGAATATTTAATTTGACTGGGTCTAATAATCCAAGCAAACGAATCTATTAACTAAGTTTATTTACCAGCAGGACTTTATGAACACTAAATTAGCGCAACTCGCAGCAGCCCTACTACTCAGTATAAGTCTCATTCCGAGTGCTTTTGCATCCGGCAGTTACGGCGGAGGAAGTAGCTATAACAGCGGCAGAATACAACAAAAACAAGTAGATCAAGTCTACGAAACCGGTAAAGCAATCTTTCTTGGCCGGCAACGGGGCGTGGAAAAACTATCGTATTGCGTCAAAGTTGACGGTGAACTAGCGCCGGTAAAAAGAAGATCAGTCAAAGCCTTCAAGAACACAAGTTACAACGAACTGGCGCAAAATATGTTCAACTGCGATCAGCCTGAAACGAAAATCACCAACCAGCTAAGCCGAGACAATTTTCTTTACGTAGTTTATTACCTGAATAAACGTCATAAACTAAATCTCAAAAGCAGCTAAGGCTCGGGCAGTTTCTAATTTGCCTGCGCTCGCTAAAGTAAGTGGCCGCAGGCAATATATCTCAAACCCTAAAAACAACAGCAGCCCGCTTAGCAGTTCACAAACGACTAAAGATATTCAATCTAACTAGCTCAAACAGGCGAAGCAGATACATAAACCAAGTTTACTTACGAGGAGGACCTTATGAACAATAGATTTACCCAAATTATAGCGACCCTACTTCTCAGTATTTGTCTACTTCCAAATGCGTCGGCATCTGGCGCTGGTGGCGGTGGTGCAGGAAGCACCTACAGCACTAATAGATTGCCTCCGCGTCAAGATGACCAACTTAGAACACCGCAACGACAGCGACAAGTTGACCAAGTTTATGAAACCGGTAAGGCAATCTTTCTTGGCCGACAAGCCGGCGTAGAGAAGCTATCATATTGCGTAAAAGTCGATGGCGAACTCAAACCAATAAAACGAAAGTCCGTCAAAAAATTCAAAAAAACCACATACAACGAGTTAGCGCAGAACATGTTTAACTGTGACCAACCCGAAACAAAAATAGCCACTCAATTAAGTCGAGACGACTTTTTATACGTGGTTTATTACCTTAACAAGCGTCACAGACTAAAGCTAAGTAGCTAGTATTTACGAACTAGAGGCCGGGCCGCTTCTGCTGATCGGAGCGCCCCGCTATTAGACGATAATGAGTCACTATAGCTACAGCTATAATTCCAAACTCTATACATAACACCCAGCTCGGAATATCGTAGGGCCCTAGAGCCTGATTTTGCAAATTAATCCCGCTAGCATAAGCAAGTAAAACGCTGACTGACGCACACCATGCCCATACGCTCGGTCTTATTGCAGCGAATGGTAATAACCAGACCAGGTACCAAGGATTAAACGCAGGCATGCAAACAAACAACGCGCCAAATAGATAGTCACCTCGCGGAATACCAATCGGCCAGTGCTT
>CALKRK010000249.1 GCA_937989675.1 uncultured Arenicella sp.
AGCAAAATATATTTAGCGCGCCGCTCAGCTTTAATGATTTGCTCGCCGACCAACGCCGTTAATTGGTCTACTGGCACCGGCCAGCGCAATGAAGCATTGCGCACTTCTACCGCCGTGAGCCTTGCGCCTCTAACATAAGGCTCGATACCACGTAGCGTGGTTTCAACCTCAGGTAGTTCAGGCATTAAGCCGGTGTAATGTCTTTAGCGATCAATAGCTCACCTTCACTTGGCGCAGCGGCTTCTTCAATGGCGGCGCGGTCAGAACGCGCAGACAAGTTTGAAATGCCTGCGCGATACAACTGCAAGGCCTTACCGCTCTCGCTTGAGGCTTCGTAAACTTCACCCAACAACGCATAGGCTTTTGGTAATTGCCCAAACTGAACTGCTTTTTGAAGATACTCTTTAGCCAGATCAAGCTTCTTTTCTTGCATCGCAAATTGCCCCGCGGCCAAGTTCAACTCAGCATTTTCAGGGCGAGCCATTAGCCAACCTTCAACAACCCGGCGCAACTTGGTTGGTTTGTCGCTAGATAGCATGCCGTAAAGGTGCACAAGCTCATCACTCCATGAAGATTTTAAAGTTGTACGAATAAGCTTTTCTGCGGCGCTGCTTTCGCCGCCCTCAATTAAGCTGTTTGCGTAGAGTACGATATTCGGAATACGCTTGCGTTGATCACGTGGCAGCGCCTTCCAAGCCGCTTCTGTGCTGCCACTGTTGCGTAATGCCGCAGTATGCGCATCGTTATAGATATCATCCAGAACTGGCTCGGGCAATGCTTTTTGTTTACGCGCGGTTGGCAATAACGCGGCAGCATTGTCCCATTGCCCCAAGGCTTGGTAGGTCTGCATCAACATGGCAGTATACTGCGCGTTTTTTTGGCCTAGCCCGGCAATGTCTTGCAAAGTTGATGCGGCTTGCTCCACTTGCCCAGCTTGTTGGTGCAAACGCGCTTTTGTTAAGCCAATCGCTAAACGCTCTTTGGGCGCGGCTTTATAAGCGGCGTTTAAATACTCATCGCGCTGCATGAGGCGGCCTTGTTCTTGCGCGGCTTGTGCAGCGGCCAAATAATTTATATAAGGCACACGACTGGACTCAGACTTCGTGAGTAAACTTTTTTCAGCGCGCTGCCAATCGCCTTTGATAAGCGACAGATAACCGGCGCCTAAGGCGGCGTCCGCCTTTTTATTGTTGCGTTTATTACGCCATCCCGACCACAACTTTGGCGCCTTCCAAATGGCTCGAACCAGTTTATAAAATAGATAGGCAAAGAACATCACCGCGAGTATCAACGCCATAAACTGGATAACCGATAACTCCCAGCGATACACCCCGATATACATAATGATGAGATTGCCGGGCTTAAGCTGACCCAACAAAAACAGGCCATAAGCGGCTAGCGCGGCCAGAATAACCAGCATGATATAACGCATGATTACTGCCCACCTTTGATCGATTGCAGAAGATCATAGGAGCCGGATACGGGTGGTAGCTCCACTTGAATAGACTGTGCCTTAAGGGTGTTTAGCTGTGACAGTACATCTTTAACACTGTCGTCGTTTAAATCGAAATACTCGTTGATCCATTGCGACGCGGCATCAATACTCTGAGTGTAAACTTGTGGTCGTTTTTGTAGAGCACCTAATTCCGCTTTCGCTAATTGAAGCTGTAAATTCTGATCCAAAAAGTATCGTTGCTCAGGTGCCAGAAGCGGTTTAGGGGCTTGTTCGATTCGCTGGATATCGGCGTAGTTAAAGATATCTACAAACACTTCTTTTATGCCCTCATAGAAAGACACATCTCCCTCAGGCAATTCTGCATCCAGCGTTATGTCTTCAACTAAATCTGGGCGTTCGTTTTCCAGCTTGAGCGATGGCACACGAGCCGCCAACGCTTGTAGCTGAGCAGTAAGACTTTCAACATCCACACGCTCAATGGCACTTAACACACCAATCTCTTCGTTAATTTTACGGCGTACGATGGAGAAACGCGGGTCGGCCATTTCTTTAAGTTGTACGTCCGCCAAGCTAAGCGCGTTAATAGCGGACTCAACGTCACCAGAAAACAGTGCGCTATTGTTGGCAAGCTTAAGCAATTGAGAGACTTCATCAATTACAAAACTGTTCACACCTGTGTGCATCTGATTGTTAATCTTCTCAACGGCCCCTAGCAAGCTCTCCTGGCTTTCATTGAGATCTCGAATCCGCAGGTCGATCGCTGAATTGGTTTCTAAAATTTTGGTGGTGAGCTGCGCTTGCGTGACCCCATCACTTTGCTGAGTTTGTAACCGGGAAATCGAATCACCGAGCCGAGTAACCTGCCCACCGATTTCTGCGACACCTACGGCCAACTTGGAATCTTGTTGAAAGCGTTTAAAATTGTTTTCATACCATGTGTATCCAGCGCCTGCCAAAGCGAGCAAAGACAACAAGATAGCAAATACGCTTAAGCCCTTGCCGCCGGAAGCTTTGTTACTGCCCACTGAGCTTTGACCTACTGGGCTAGCTGTTTGAACGGATGGAGACTCCGATACTGGCGCTTGATTGGGGGCAGCTTGGGTGCTTGTATCTGCGGCTGCGGGTTCAGAATTGTTGAGTTCTTCTGACTTGGGCGAATCGGTCATGGTTTATGCCTTGTTTTTTCAATCGGATGAGGGGCGTCATGCACTCCCCCCAAAGAGCTGAAAATTCTACCACAGGCCTTTAAAATGAACTATTCACTAATCAAATCTCTGCAATGAGGTTCACGGTTTTTTACAAACGCATGATGAGAAATGAGATGGCGGCCTATTTTTCAGAAAACGCAATCATCATATGTTTGTTTGAGGGCGACTGAGCCAGCTTTATCTCACCCTGCCAATCGTACTCGCGCGCGGTTTCCGCGATTTTTTCGCTACCCGCGACCAAAGTTGCCCTTTTTATTAGATCTGCACGCACACCCGAAATTTCAATTAAATTTCGCAGCGATTGCGAACTATGAATAAAGACACCCTCAATATTCTGGGTTTGACGCACCAAATCACGCAGTTGTGACTTACTTTCCTCAGGGATTACTTGTCGATAACAACGCGCCTCGACAACTTCTGCGCCCCGCTCTCGCATTAAGTCAGCGGGCCAATCAATTCCTTGATCACCGCGCACAATCAGAACTTTATGGCCCGACAAATCAGCCAATTGAGATACTTTTAACAAGGCCTCAGCACCGGTGCCTTGATCTGGGAACAAGGCATCTATATCGTAGCGGAACAACTGCTTGGCCGTTTCACCGCCCACCGCCATCACCCGCACACTATCTGGAATTCGGCCCTGCATATTCACCATCGACATGCCTACTTCCACCGCGTTGCGCGAAATAAAGATGATGTCTGTAAATTGATCAAGTGCGCCAAACTGCGCCAGCAAGTCTGAATTATAGTTAGATTCGACCTCTAAGGTGGGGATATGCGCGGGGTGATAATCCAAACGCTTTAAAATTGCCGAGGTATTGCCTAAGAAGGTTTGCTGGCGCGTCAACAATACAACTGGCTTGTCGATCTTGTTCATCGACATTGGCTCACGATACACATCAGCGAGAATCGCGCCAGCGCCTTGCCGTAAAAGATCTTCGGCGATTTTTTGGCCCAACGCTTCAGCACCTTCTACAGATATATCTATTCCAGCGCTTTCGCTAAACAAAATCTTGCTGCCGTCGGTTTTACCCACTAAGCCCCGCATACGCATTTTGCTGTTTTGGATTTGTGCGTAACCCGCCACTGGTACCTGACACCCGCCTTCCAGCGCCGAGTTCATGGCACGCTCAGCCGCAAGAAACACTTCGCTTTCGCGACTGTGCAATGCCGCAATCATAGACTTAGTTTGCAAATCATCGCTCCGGCACTCAATGCCAACAATACCTTGCCCTACGGCGGGCAAACAAAGCTCAGGAGTAATGTATTGTTTAATACGATCTTCAAAGCCAAGGCGGATTAAACCGGCGGCGGCCAGAATAATGGCATCGTAGTCACCGTCATCAAGCTTTTGAAGACGAGTATTAACATTGCCACGCAATTCTATGAATTCGAGCGCAGGGAACGCGTTCTTTAGCTGAGCCACGCGGCGCTGGCTCGAGGTGCCGACCTTTGCACCTTTTGGCAGCGCGTAAAGATTTTGATAACCATTCGAGACAAACGCATCGCGCGCATCGGCCCGCTCACACACAACCGGTATATCCAAACCACGGGGCAAATCTACTGGCACATCTTTCATAGAGTGCACCGCAATATCGGTCTCGTTATTGAGGAGCGATACTTCCAATTCCTTTAGAAATAAGCCCTTGCCACCTGCAGCAACAAGGCTACGATCAAGTAGCTGATCACCTTTGGTGGTCATTCCAACAATTTGCACGTCAAGACCGTCATGCTCTTCAAGCAACCGATCTTTTACATAGTTCGCCTGCCACAACGCCAGAGGGCTATTGCGAGTAGCGATACGGATTGATTTCATAGAGTCCTAATTGGGGGATACGGTCTCGGTAGAGACGCAACTTTAACATAAGCCAGTAAATTTACCGTCAGCTTTTTGTTTAAGCAAGCTCTATAAACGCAAACTAAATCAGCGAAGATTACGCTTAGAAACTCGCACTCAAACGAGCCCTCGCGCTATAATCGCTGACCGAGAATTTGGGCAAATAATGCGCCTAGTACTATCAAAGGTCACCATTGATGACAACGCAACACTCAGCTGGCAAGAAAAAACCCTGGGGTGGGCGCTTTACCGAGCCAACCAACACCCTTGTAGAAGCCTTTACCGAATCAATTAGCTTCGATGCTCGACTGTATCGGCAAGATATAGAGGGTTCTATCGCGCACAGCAAAATGCTAGCGAAGATTGGCGTAATATCAAGCGACGAAGCAAAACTGATAGAAGACGGTTTGCTCAACATTCGCGATCAAATCGAGGCAGGCAACTTTGAGTGGTCAACCGAGCTTGAAGACGTGCACATGAATATTGAAGCGCGCCTGACCGATGCAATTGGCGAGGCCGGCAAAAAATTACACACTGGTCGCTCACGCAACGACCAGGTAGCCACCGACATTCGCCTTTATATGCGTCAAGCGGCGGATGATGTTGTTACGCTAATCCAAACCCTACAAAAAAACTTGCTCGATCTCGCCAGCAATGAGGTCGAAACCATTTTACCAGGCTTCACACATCTACAAGTGGCGCAGCCGATTAGTTTGGCCCATCATTTGCTGGCCTGGAACGAGATGCTCGAGCGAGACGTTGAACGCATGCAAGACTGTCGTAAGCGCATCAACGTTATGCCGTTGGGTTCCGCGGCCTTAGCTGGCACCAGCTTTCCACTCGATCGAAATATGACGTGTGAGTTATTGGGCTTCGAACGCCCCACGCGCAACTCCTTAGATGCGGTATCAGATCGGGATTTTCTGATCGAATTTGCCTCCGCCGCCAGCGTTGTAATGATGCACCTTTCGCGTATGTGCGAAGAGATAATTCTGTGGGCTTCAGAAAGCTATAAGTTCATTGATATTGGCGATGCGTTTTGTACCGGCTCGAGCATTATGCCGCAGAAGAAGAACCCGGACATTGCCGAAATTGTGCGCGGAAAAAGCGGCCGAGTGATCGGTAACTTACAGGCTCTGCTGGTTCTTATGAAATCGCAGCCGCTGGCCTATAATCGAGATAACCAAGAAGACAAAGAACCAATTTTCGATACGGTCGACACCCTAACAGCTTCACTTCAAGTGTTTGCCGCCATGATTCCTAGCATTGCGTTCAATCGCGAGACCATGCACAACGCGGCACTTAAGGGCTATGCCACAGCGACCGATTTAGCCGAATACCTAGTGCGCTTGAATGTGCCATTTCGTGATGCGCACGAAATTGTTGGTAGCACCGTTCATTATGCGATTAAACAAGGCAAGCCGTTGTCTGAATTGAGCCTAAAGGAATTGCAATCTTTCGGCTCGATGATTCAAAATGACGTGTATGATGTGCTTACTTTGGAAGGTTCAGTCAATGCCCGCGATCACTTCGGCGGCACTGCACCAAGCCGGGTTAAAGAAGCACTTACCGCCGCAACGCAACGACTCAACACTGAAAATTAATAGAGGCCACCATGACAAATTCTATCAAAGCATTGCTTGCGAAAACCTTGGTTAAAACCAGTTTGCTACTCATCGCCGTAGCGGCATTAGGCGCTTGCGGCCAAAAAGGCCCTTTGGTTATTGAAGAACCGCCCCTTGAACAGGTTACTACTCAAAAAGAAGAGCCTGCAGAAACCAAGTAAGTTTAAAACCCTCTTATTTACGGCTGCTAAATTCAGCAGCCCAGACACGCTGTTATGACCTTTTTCAATTACCGCGACGGTGAGCTGCACGCTGAGCAGATCTCACTCTCTTCGATTGCCAAACAATGTGGTACACCTTGCTATGTGTATTCACGTGCCGCATTCGAAACGCAATGGCACTCATTAAATGATGCCTTTGACGATCATCCGCACACGATCTTTTACGCCGTGAAAGCAAACAGCAACGTAGCCGTACTCAACATTCTGGCACGCTTAGGCTCAGGCTTTGACATTGTTTCTGAGGGCGAATTAAGACGCGTACTAAAAGCAGGCGGTGACCCTGCCAAAGTTGTGTTCTCAGGCGTCGCCAAGTCGCGCGCCGAACTGGCCTTCGCCATCAGCAACAAAGTGCGCAGTATTAATATTGAATCAGTCGCCGAATTAGATCGCGTACAAGAGGTCGCTGCCGAACTTAATACAACCGCCTCAATTGCCATTCGCGTTAATCCAAATGTCGACCCTGAAACTCACCCTTACATTTCAACTGGCATGGAAAAGGCCAAGTTTGGCGTGACTATGGAGGCGGCATTTGAAGCCTATAAAAAAGCGGCGCAAATGCCTAACATCGACGTGCATGGCGTGGCGTGTCATATCGGCTCACAGATCACTAAAACCAGCCCCTTTACCGATGCGCTGACCATTGTTCTGGACTTGGTTAAGCGATTGGCTAAAGAAGGCATTCAAATCAAACAACTTGATTTGGGCGGCGGGCTCGGCATTGACTATCAAGGCGAAACGCCACCAAGCGCCGCCGATTATGTAAAGAGCATGGTCGATGGTATCAAAGCTCAAGATATCGACTTACCCATCGGTATTGAGCCAGGCCGTTATATTGCTGGAAACTCGGGCGTCATGCTTACTGAGGTCGAATACCTAAAACATAATGACAGCAAAAGTTTCGCGATTGTTGATGCCGGCATGAACGACCTACTTCGCCCCTCGTTGTATCAGGCTCACCACGAGATTATTCCGGTCAATAAAAACACGGATGAAACAGCTAAAACATATGATGTAGTCGGGCCCGTTTGTGAGTCTGCCGACGTTCTTGGTTACGATCGAACGCTTAAGGTGAAAGCGGGTGATCTGTTGGCCGTTTGCTCAGCCGGGGCCTACGGTTACGTTATGTCAGGCAACTACAATTCTAGACCGCGACCACCCGAAATTATGGTTGATGGCGATGATATGCACATCGTGCGCCGGCGCGAAACACTCGATGAACTTACCCAGGGCGAGGCGATTCTGCCTTAAGTGCCGCCAAAATCGAATTGAG
>CALKRK010000250.1 GCA_937989675.1 uncultured Arenicella sp.
ACCTACAAACAAGCTCAAAAACTCTATGGCATTCAAGGTCGTAGCACGGTTCTGGTTTGGTTGCGAAAGCATGGTAAATTGGACTGGTCAAACCCGTATGAGAAAACCATGTCTAAATCCAATGAAACGCCTGCGCAGAAACTCAAACGATTAGAACGTGAACTCGAAGACGAGCGCATTCGCAACAAAGTACTAAACCGAATGGTCGACATCTGCGATCAAGAGTATGGAATGGGGTTGCGAAAAAAGTACTACGCCGAAGCGTCCAAGGGCTCCAGCAAGAAGGCCAAGTGAGCCTGATGCGAAGCTGTCGACTCTTCGGCATGTCCAGACAAAGTATTTATCAGCATCGATCGAGATGTGAACGCCGGTCTAAAGAACTCTCGGTGATTCGAGATTGGGTGATTGAATGGCGACGTTTAATGCCGCGTATTGGGACTCGAAAATTGTACGTCTATCTAAAACCCAAGCTCCAAGCGCAAGGAATAAAACTGGGCCGAGATGCGCTATTTACCTACCTGCGTGCGAATAGACTATTGGTTCCACCAATCAAGAGATACACCAAAACTACCTTTAGTCATCACCGATTCACAAAGCACCCGAATCGCATGTCGCAGATCAAGTTAACCCGGCCTAACCAAGCGTATGTGAGCGATATTACCTATATTGAAAGCGAAGAAGGCGTGCATTATCTGTCGTTGGTAACAGATGCTTACTCACGTAAGATCGTCGGCCACTATTTAAGTCGAGACATGAAGACTGAGAATGTAGTGAAAGCGATTAAACGAGCAAAGCGTCATCGAAGTGGCAATGAGCCATTGATTCACCACTCAGACAGAGGATCACAGTATTGCTCTGATGAATACCAGGCTGAGTTGCTTAAGCAGGGCATCTTGCCGTCAACGACCGATGGCTATGACTGTTATCAAAACGCCTTGGCTGAGCGAGTAAACGGGATACTTAAACAAGAGTTTTTACTGTTTAAGTGTCGGACGTTCGATGAGCTAAAACGGCTTATCGACGAGTCAGTGATGATTTACAATGAATGGAGACCGCACCTGAGCCTTGATATGAAAACACCCAATCAAGTGCACAAAAAAACCAGCAGTGAAACACAGCTGGTCTTTTAATTAACCGTCAACGTATTTTAGGACGAGACAAACACTTGTTCTTTATAGTCAGTGATTTAGACTCAAGTTTATGCACAGACCTTTACCATCTGTTACCGCGCTTGCGCGGTTTTCTTTTACTGACGCTGAGTTAGCGTCGGCATGCTTGGCTTTAAAAAAGGAAACAAACTGGCAGGAATGGATCAATCAAGTAGAGCTGCATGGGTTGTCCGGTTTTGTAAACAAGCATTTGCAAGAACATGGTTTACCGATCCCTGATGAGCTAAGGCTGCCGTTGAAGGCGTTGAAGGTTAGGCATCAGTCGGCGGCTGCCGCGCGTCACACTGCGCTGCGCGAAATCGATGCGGCGTTCAAGGCCGGTGGAATTGATTACCTAGCGTTGAAAGGCGCGGCGCTGATGCCACATCTATTCAAAGAAGACTATCTCAGGCCGATGCGCGATATGGACCTGCTTCTGAAAAAACAAGATGAGCGAGAAGCGGCACAAATTTTGAGGAATATTGGGTTTGATCTACCAGATGAACAACCCTCGAAGTTCATGCGCGATATGCATCAACTGCCAAATGCAACCAAAACCATCGATGGGTTTAAATGCAGTGTCGAGCTGCACCGAGATGGCATCTCTCGTGAAGTAGTAGGGCATCTCTTTTACCCAGAATCCGAGGCTGTTTTGCAAACCATTGAATGGGATGGTTTAACGTTCAATGCGTTTGACGATGTGACCATGTTGCACCAGGTTTGCCGACATCTTGAGGGTTTGCATTCAGGCGGCGTGCTCAAATTGATCAATGTGATGGACGTTATCGGTTTAGCCGAACACGTACTCAAAAACGGTAATTGGCCGCACCTAGCGTCAAGCTACCCGCATGTGCTTATTACTTTGCAATGTTTGCACTTATTAACGCCGTTACCCACTTCTCTAAAAAATGAATTGGATTTGCAAGCGCCCCCTTCAATGACCGGGGTAGGCGAAATCATGGGTTCTTTGCGAAATGCGCTTACCACCACAAGGCCATTGCGAGAGCGCGCACAACTTTTGTTGCGGCCGTCGGATTGGTGGTTACATTTGTACTACAATGTTAGCCCACAGAAATCTCTTTTTTGGGTCAAATGGTTTCGGCACCCTTTGCGTGTCAGTAATTGGTTGGCTCGAAGACTTTATTCAGGCCTAATGGGCGGCTGATTATGAAAAAAACAGATGTGTATAAACAGCTTGGTGAGTGTCTCTTAGAAGACATGGATGGCGAGCTACTGCTGTACAACCCAAACAACGCCACTACGTTGCACCTCAATGGTCCCTCCGCGATTGTTTGGCATTTGTGCACTGGTGAGAATTCGGTGGCCGAAATGATTGAAGCTTTAAAAGAGGCTTACCCAGATCAGGCTGCGCAAATCGAGGGCGATGTCATTTCTGTTCTCCAAGATCTTAAGGCAAATGAAGTACTTGAGCTGGCCGCTTCCGCCCAACTAGATGAAATACAAAGCCAGGAACCCGACTAACATGGCCCGCTGGTTAATCGACATGGCTGGGGTCAAAATTACCGTCAAAGCCAAAACTGAGCCCGCCCGAGCGATGGCAGAACTGGCGCTATCGGCCATGAAAACCGAACGCGTAAAAAGCACACACGGTATCAAGTTGTCACTAAAGTATGACGATGACACTTGGGAATTAACTGACCACGCCAGCAAGCTGCGGCGTAAATTATCTGAGCCTGGCGATGTTATCTATCACTTGACCGATCGCATTGTGTTTCATGTGGCCGATAAATCTAAAGGAGTGCATTGCTTGCATGCAGCGGCGGTTTCTAAACAAGGCAGGGCGTTGGTAATACCCGCTAACAGCGGTGCGGGTAAAAGCTCGTTTACAACTTGGTTGGTGGCGAACGGTTTCGAGTATCTCACTGATGAGCTAATTTTGGTGAATGAAAACAACGAGCTGGATGGCATCGCGCGGCCGATTCAAATCAAGGCACACGGTCTGGATGCCGTTGATCATTTGATAGAAGACAAAACGCTGGTTCAGAAGGGTCGCTTTGCTACAGCCTTGCCCGTCGCATGCTTAAAAGGCGTGCAAGTTGCGGCAGATCAACAGCAATTAGCGATGTTCGTTTTTCCTAAATACAAAGCTGACTCTGGGTTTTCGTTTGAGCCACTCTCGAGTGCGCAAGCAGGTATGAACTTGATGGCTAACCACGTTAACGCACGGAGCTTGGAAGGCCATGGCTTTCGCGCCATGATGAAATTGATTCGCAATACACCATGTTACTCGCTTGAATACGGCGGCTTTGATACACTGCCCGCCGATTTTTGTGACCAGCTAATTAAGCTGTTAAGCACTAATGC
>CALKRK010000251.1 GCA_937989675.1 uncultured Arenicella sp.
TTCATGACCATTACAGAAGCCACCCAACTTATACTCGAAGCCAGCGCCATGGGTGAAGACGGGCGTATCTACGTATTGGATATGGGCGAACCAGTCCGCATCGCGGAGTTGGCTGAGCAGTTAATACGCTTGTCTGGTAAAGAACCAGGGGAAGATATCAAGATTGTTTACACTGGGTTGAGAGCCGGTGAAAAGCTTCATGAAGAACTCTTCCATGATGAAGAAAACTTGACCACCACGGAATACGAAAAAATTCACCTTGCGGCTACCCGCAGGGTAGATCCTGAGCTGGTAGCCAAGGTGTTTGAGAATATCGTGTCTAAACTCGATACGTACGACAGCAGCCTTTCCGATTGTATTAAAATGCTAGTGCCGGAATATATTGGTGATGAGGCTGAGCAAGATCAGCAAAAAACGGCGTAGAACTCCTTCAGAAACGGCTAAACTAGCTTTAGCGAGAGCGCTCCAACGACACAGCTTCGTTTTGTTGCTCACTATCTTCTGGCTCGTCTTCTTCTGTTTCAATCTTAGGCAATAATCTTGAAACCTGAATAAGAACCCCGAACTTCGGGTGGTCGAAAAAGTGCTTCTCATTTAACTTCAGCCTACGTTTTTCAGACAACCTGAAACCTTTGTGATCGAGATCAATATTCACAAAAAGCAAGCTGTCGGCGTACACTTTGATAAAGCCCTGAGTCTCGCGCTCAATTACGTTATAACTCGCTGAGCTTCGATAAGGCAGGGCATTTTGCCCCCAAGAGAAGTAGTTTTGCAGGGTGTAGTCAGATGATTTTTCTAACGCATCCGCCGCACCTAACAACATACTTGGCTCAAGCTCCCATGTTTCTGAATTAGAGCGCATTGGCTTTGGCGCAACATAGTCATGGCTTTCAGTAACTTTTGACGGGTTATTGTTATCAAATAGCAATACCTCTACTTTATAGTCCTTAGCCATCGCTTGGGCTGCTATTAGGCTTGTGACTAAAATGGCACTGTTAATCCATTTGGTAATTGTTTTATTTGTTTTCATCAGTATATTTGTCTTGCGCAGCGTTTTGACTAGGCTGTCTAGCAGCGATTGTGTAAGTTTACCCTGCAAAGGAGCAAAGCACTAAGTGTAATCTCACTATGAATGAAATTCGAACAACATTTATTAAAAGCAAAGTAACGCCTTCATTCAAACCAGTATTTGGTTTGCGAAACGCTCATTTGCAAACCATTTTGTCCAGCGTCGGCCCCCGTAAGTCGTTGATTGCGAAACGATTCCAAGAATATAAGTCTAATCAGCGCCCGATGTTGCTGGACGGTGGTAAAGGCGTTCGTCTGGAAGGTTATTACAATGCGGCCGATGAGAAAGTATCAGCTAAGCTGGCTATATTGATTCACGGCTGGGAAGGTAGTCATGATTCAACCTATATGCTATCCATGGCGCAAAAACTATTGGACAACGGTGTCGACGTTTTTCGGCTCAACCTGCGTGACCACGGAGACACGCATCATCTTAATAAGGAAATCTTTAACTCAACGATGGTAGAGGAGGTAATTCACGCGATTGCCGATCTACAAGGCCGCTTGAGCTACCAAGAGACTCATTTAGTAGGTTTTTCACTCGGAGGCAATTTTTGTTTGCGTGTTGCTGCGATGGCTCATGGGCAAGCTGTTAACCTCAAAAACGTCATCGCGTTTTGCCCGGTTATCCATGCCGCTCAAAGCAACGTTGTGCTCAACCAAAAACGTAACGTAGTTTACGGTAAGTATTTTGTCCGAAAATGGAAAAGATCACTGCGTAAGAAACTGCAACATTGGCCGAGCTATGAGTACGGCGACCAGCTAGATTCGATGTCCACCTTGGATGACATGAATCAAAAGTTGATCCCGAAATACACTCCATTTCAAGACTTGCCTTCATATTTCGACGCTTACGCTATCAATGGCGACAAAATGGCGCATACAATCGCTCCATGCCATTTATTTTTTGCGCAGGACGATATGATTATTCCGGTTGAAGGCACCAAGGAACTGGCTGATAATCCTGACCTTCATATCACCATTACAGAGTTGGGTGGGCATTGTGGTTACATCAAAAATTGGAAGTGGGATTGCTGGCAGGATGAGCAGGCGTTATCAATTATCGTCGCTTAGAAAATGATGGCTTAGCTTATTTGCAATAAGTGAAAATTAGTCCGATGATTGCCAGTTTTGTTTTATAGAGTTTTACCTATGTATAAGTTTTCCTTGGTTCCACTGTTTTTTCTTGGATCAGTATTTGGTTTTACAACTTTGTTTGCGGCGACAAAGACACCGTTTGAACAAGCCATTCATGAGATCGGCAATAGCGACGACGTCGTCGGCCTGGCCGTAGCGGTGGTTCGAAATGGAAAGGTATCGTCTATCAATACTTACGGTGTGCGTGAGGTTGGCCAGCTCGAGAAAATTGACTCGCAAACTATTTTTCGCATCGCGTCGCTTTCTAAGGCGTTCGCAGCGACTATGGCAGGCAAGTTAGTGGACGATGCCAAGCTCTCCTTAGAAAGCCCGATAACAAATTTCAATCAAGATTTTCAATTGCGAGATCAAGCGCAGGCAAAGTCGGCAACACTATCTCATGTGTTAAGTCACCGTCTATCGCTGCCGCCCTATGCTTATGACAACTTGTTGGAGGCGGGCGTAAGACCCACTAAAATTCTACAGGAGATGAAAAAGGTTACTCCAGTTTGTAAGGTCGGTACATGCTACGCCTATCAAAATGTCGGTTTCAATATGATTACCTCCGCCCTTGAAAGTACGGCTAAGCAAGATTATTCAATTTTAGTGAGTGAGCAACTGTTTAAACCACTCGGTATGAATGGCGCTTCCTTTGGCAAAGATAAGTTAATGGCTAACGAGAACTGGGCGCGTTCACATCGGCGCGCTAAGAAATCTTCCTGGGCGGTTCGAGATGTTAAGCAGCCTTACTATGATGTGCCAGCGGCGGGCGGTGTTAATGCAAACATATTGGATATGGCCAAATGGCTGGCCGCGCAAATGGGGCATGCACCTGAAGTTATTTCTGACGAAGTACGCACAATGTTGCACACGCCGCTTGTTAAAACGCATGCGGAACTTAGACGAAACAGGCGATTAGCTAGGCTCACCGACGCGCACTATGGCTTGGGTTGGCGAATTTATACGTACGCGGGGCAATCGGTAATTAATCACTCAGGCGCGGTTGAAGGTTATGCCGCCCAGTTAGCATTTCTACCAAAACATGACGTAGGCATTGTGACGCTCTCAAACTCGCGCTCTAGGCGGTTTTGGGACATCTTGCCATTGTTCCTTGACCATGAGCTTGGTTTGAGTAATGAGGGTTTGATCGGTGCAGAATTGAGTGAGTAGCAAGTATCTCTAACTAGCCCAACTTAGCTTAGAGCTGATACAGCTCCGCCCCGTGTTGTTGTAACCACTCTTGTTGTTCTTTCCAATCAGGCATATGCCGGCTTACGATACGCCAAAAGCGCGCTGAATGATTAAATTCATGGCAATGCGCGAGTTCATGAATGACCACGTAGTCGATAACAGCAGGGGGGGCGAAAACGATCCGCCAATTGAAAGACAACTGCCCAAGATGGTCGCAGCTACCCCAGCGTCGTTTATAGTCGCGGACCTTTAGCGTTTTCTTCTTGTTATTCGGTACTTGCATTTGTTCGGCGAACAGGTCTACGCGAGTTTGAAGCTCGCGTGCGATGAATAGTTTTAGGTGTCTGACCAATTTGCGGCGCGCAGACTCTTCAGTGCTAAGGTGTGAACCAGAGACAGGTATTGTGATCGTATTAGCTTTTATGGTGACTTTTCCCCGACCAGAAGAGGAGGGAGTCGGTGGTAATATTTTTATAGTATGAGATTCGCCGAGTACTGATACGCTCACGCCGTTTTGGAATTCAAATTTTGGTGTTGGTGGTGGCAGTTCAGATAGGTGTCGATGTATCCAATGACGTTTGCTTTGGATAAATTCAGCAATGCTGTTTTTTGCCATTCTCAATGGTGCTCGTGCTTTTACGCCATCAGCGCCGACTTCTAATGAAAGCGTACGCCGGCGCGAACGGATTACGGTTACGGCGATGTCGTCGATTAGCCAGGCCTCAGAATCAGTCATTTCGAATAATGTCTAACAACTCCCCAACTAAGTCGAATCGTTGTTGATCCTCTGGCATAGCGCGCGATATTTGAATTGTTTGTGTTCCTGAAAAACGAAATTCAAGTGGGTTTGACGCTATCGCTCGCATCAACTGGTCAATATTGATATTAGGTTGATCAACAAACTTGATTACTCCGCCGCTGGGTCCGACTTCAATAGCGTTAATGTCGTTGCGTGCGGCTTTCAACTTTAGTTCAGCGATCGCAAATAAGTTCTTAGCCGCGTCTGGCAGCAAACCAAATCGATCAATTGTCTCAACCTGCAGTTCGCGAAGTTGCTCATCTGACGCGGCACTGGCTATACGTTTATACATAGTCAAGCGCATATGAACATCTGGAATGAACGCGTCCGGGAAGCGAGCAGGGATGTGTAGGTTGATATCAACTTTCTCTTGAACGCTTATGACGTCAACCGGCTCACCATGCTTCATTCTGCGCTTACGCTGAATGCTGGCGATGGCCTGCTCGAGAAAGGAGCTGTACATTGAGTATCCAATCTGGTCGATCATACCACTCTGCGATTCGCCAAGAAGCTCACCGGCACCGCGTATTTCTAGGTCTTGAGATGCCAACGCGAAACCAGCTCCAAGGGTATCGAGTGATTCAATTGCGAGCAGTCGTTTTTTTGCGTCCTCGGTCATTGTATTAAGAGGCGGCGAGATCATATATGCGTAGGCCTGATGGTGAGAGCGGCCAACACGACCACGCAATTGATGCAACTGAGCTAAACCAAAGCGATCTGCTTTGTTAATCAGGATGGTATTGGCCGTTGGTACGTCGATACCACTTTCCACAATCGTCGTGCAAAGAAGCACATTGAAGCGTTGATGATAAAAGTCGCGCATAACGCCTTCGAGCTCACGTTCACGCATTTGACCATGGCCAATTTGAATACGTGCTTCAGGCACCAAATCTTGTAAGCGAGCTTGCATCTTCTCGATGGTTTGAACTTCATTGTGCAAGAAATAGATCTGCCCACCTCGGCGAATTTCACGAATCATCGCTTCTTTGATCAGGCCATCGTCCCATTCCCGAACAAAGGTTTTTACCGATAGGCGCGCGCGCGGTGGGGTTGCAATAACCGAGATGTCGCGTAAACCACTTAGGGCGAAATTAAGCGTTCTTGGAATCGGTGTTGCGGTAAGCGTTAATATATCGACTTGGCTGCGCAATTTTTTAAGTTGCTCTTTTTGACGCACACCGAAACGATGTTCTTCGTCGATGATCATCAAGCCGAGATCTTTAAATTCAACGCCTTTTTGAATTAACTTATGTGTGCCAACGGCGATATCGATGCTGCCGCTCTTAATGCCGGCAATGCCTATTTCGGTTTGCTTAGGCGTACGAAAACGTGAGAATAGTTCAATGTTAATCGGCCAATCAGCGAAACGATCAGCGAAATTATTATAGTGCTGTTGAGCGAGTAGGGTGGTCGGCACCAGCATCACCACTTGCTTATTTCCGGCAACGGCCATATACGCGGCGCGCAGGGCAATTTCAGTTTTACCAAAGCCAACATCACCGCAAACGAGGCGGTCCATTGGTTTGGCGGCTGTCATGTCATTAATGACGTCGTTAATAACTTGCTGTTGATCCGGCGTTTCTTCAAATCCAAATCCAGCCGAAAATGCATCGTAACTATGATCCGCTGGTGGAAATGCGTGGCCAACGCGCGCCTGCCTTAACGCTTGAATTTCCAGCAATTCGGCGGCCACGTCGTAAGCCTTTTCCTTAGCTTTGTTACGCAATTTGACCCAGGTGTCGCTGCCCATTTTGTGCAGTGGTGCGGTCTCTGGTCCACCACCAACGTAGCGAGAAACCAAGTCAAGTGATAACACTGGAATGTAGATTTTGTCGCCACCCTGATACTCGATGGTGGCGAACTCGTTGTCATTGCCATCAACAGTGAGTGTCTCAAGCCCGCGATAGCGACCAACACCGTGATCTTCGTGCACCACAGGGTCACCGAGATTAAGCTCTGCCAGCGACTTTATGATGGCATCTGGATCACGATTTTTATCGGAGCGCTTGCGACGCTGAAAGGTCCGCTCGCCGTACAGTTGAGATTCGGTAATGATCTCAAGATCTAAATCAGCCAGTTGTAAACCCCGATCCATCTCCGATACGGTTAAACAGATCTTGGAGTTGCTGTTTATGAACTCAGGCCAGGAGTCGACTGTAGTGAAATCACAACCAAGCTCTTTAAGTAAGCCGTTTAAGCTTTCACGGCGGCCAGCCGATTCGGCGACAATTAGTTTGCGCCGAGCACTTTTGTTTAGATGATCTAAAAATTCAGAGTAGGGTCTATCGCTGCGCGGATTAACCGTAAATTTTCTAGGAGCTTCTGTTTGATAATCTACTAAATGCTTGCTGGCTTTTAAATTGAGATTGAGTAATTGTGCCCTAGGAAAGTTCTTTAAACCGGCGTAAATGTCATCCTGTTTTAGAAACAGAGACTCTGGCGCCAGAGGGGGCCATTCCGGGTTTAGGCTGGCGTTTTCAAAGCGTTCGATCACTTCTGCATAAAGTGATTCGGCGTTTTCCATAACACCTTCCTCCAGCACAAATGCCGTGTTTTGCGGGAGAAAATCAAAAAGTGTGTTGGTCTCTTCAAAGAATAGCGGCAGATAAAACTCGCTGCCAGTTGGCGCTAAGCCCTTACTCACTTCACGATAGATAATCGACTGTTTAGGATCACCTTCGACCGTGGCGCGAAACGTCTGCCGAAAAAACTGAACACTGTCATCATCAAGCGGAAATTCTCTGGCTGGAAGTAGCTCAATTTTGTCCAGAGTATCTGTTGAGCGCTGTGTCTCTGTATCGAATAAGCGTATGGTTTCAATCGTCGTATCGAACAAATCCAAGCGAAAAGGGCTGTTCATGCCAGAAGGGAATATATCAACGATTCCCCCTCTGATGGCGAATTCGCCCGATGACATAACCTGATCAACGCTGTAATAGCCGGCGTCAATCAGTCGTTTTCGAGACACTTCCGTATCAAATTCGTCGCCAATTTTGAGGCTAAATGTTTGGCCGTCGATGTATGACTTCGGTGTAAGGCGTTGCATCAAAGCCGTTATCGGGACGATCAAAACACCGCGGTCACTTGACGGAAAGCGATGCAACGCCAACAAGCGCTGCGAGACAATATCCGGGTGTGGCGACACACGGTCATAAGGTAAACATTCCCAATCTGGAAAGGTGTAAACAGGAATATCGCCATTAAGGAAAAAGCTTAATTCCTTCTCTACAAAAGAAATGTGCTGCGCTTCTGAGCATACGTAAACCAGCGGCCGATTGTGCTTTGCAAGCTCGGCAACCGCT
>CALKRK010000252.1 GCA_937989675.1 uncultured Arenicella sp.
CATTACCGCTACGCAAGAGTTAGTGGTACCTAAATCGATTCCAATAATTTTGCCCATGATTAATTCCTCAAAATAAAAAAGTTGTTCTGCCCTTTCTTGTAGGGCTCATATTCGTTAATTCAAGCGCTAAAATGCAGATCGCATTCCGAATTTAACGATTGTTACACTTTGCAACGCTTGGGTTTTGACCTATTTTGCTACTACCACCATTGCCGGGCGTAACAAACGATCATGCAGCTGAAAACCGACCTGAATTACATTCAAAATACAGCCAGAGCCAACTTCGTCGGACTCAACCATGCTCATCGCCTGATGAAGATTAGGGTCTAACTTATCACCTACTTCAGGAGTAATTTCACTCACAGAGAATTTGGCGCATGCGGATTGCAGCTGCTTTAAGGTGATGTTCACGCCTTCATGGATGCTTTTAACCGTTTCGTCAGCGTCCTCCGCTAATTCCACGCTAGCCGCAATCTTCAGGCTGTCGTAAACACCTAATATTTCCTTTGCAAAGCCCTCTACAGCAAACTTTCGGCTATTAGCCACTTCCTTCTCGGCGCGGCGACGAACATTGTCTTCTTCAGCCTTCGCTCTGAGGAACGCATCTTTGAGCTTGGCAATCTCCGCCTGTGCGGCTTCTAGCTCAGACTCAACATCAACGGCCTCAGCCTGTGCATCGGTCTGCTCAACGCTTTCTACAGCTTCAGTAGCACCTTCGCCCGAAACCTTTACCTGCTCGGCTTCTTCGGCCGAATCTTGCTTCTCAATATCTTTGTCTTTTTGCTCAGTCATCTCATTAAAATTAAGCATAAAATCGAATGCGTGAATTATGGGGATAGATTGAATGAGATCAAGCGTTTAACCATACTTTTTATAGAGAATTTGGCCTGATACTGCCAGCTCTACTAAAGGCATCGGATATATAGCGATAAACTAATTGACACTTAGTTAATTAAGTCGTGTTTTCAGACGCCGCGAAACCAGCCGAATTAAGGAAATCAAAGAGAAATCGAAAGTTACGGAAAGCCTCAAAATTGTGCTTGTTTTTCTACAAAAACAAAATAGAATATGCGCAAATTTATAGCCCTTGGGGTCTCTATGTTACGCCGCTAAGTGCGCGTTATTGTGTTATCCAGGTTGCTAAAGCAACCTCCTCGCAAGAATCGCGCCAGCTTTTTAAAAACCGCTTTTCTACGAGGATACGTCGATGACGCTCGAATCCATTAACTGCGCCACAGTTGACGCTGGTGTTAGCTCTCTCGATGACAGCTCCAAATTGTCATCTACCAACACGTCGTGGCCAATTCATAATCAAACGAATCAGAATAACGCGCATACGGCTGATCATTTCATCACTCGAAACGGTGTCGAATTCGCTGGCACTCATATCATTCTTGATCTATGGGGCGCCCAAGAGCTGGATAATCTTGCGTTGATGGAGAACGCTTTGCGACAGGCTGTTGACGCGGCAAATGCAACCTTATTACATATACACTTGCATCACTTTACCCCCAACGGGGGTATTTCGGGTGTTGCTGTCTTAGCGGAATCGCATATCAGTGTCCACACTTGGCCAGAACGAAGTTTTGCAGCCTTCGATGTTTTTATGTGCGGCGACGCCCAACCAGAAGCGACAATTCCTGTATTTAAAGCCGCATTCAAACCCAAAAACATCAACATTTCAGAACATTTGCGTGGCGCAAACATGGATTGCATCGAGCCAGCTAACGACCAATCACTGGAGGGCGAACATGAAACACTTTAAAGAAACATTGTACGACGCGGTGTGCCAAGAATACCGAGTGGATAAGTTGTATTTCGAAAGTAAAACTGAGCACCAGCATCTGATGATCTTCCATAACGCGCAGTTGGGTCGAGTGATGACGCTTGACGGTGTCGTTCAAACCACAGAAGCCGACGAGTTCATTTACCATGAGATGCTAGCCCACGTACCGATATTGGCACATGGTAAGGTTAAACGTGTTTTGATAATCGGCGGTGGCGATGGTGGCATGTTGCGTGAAGTGTTAAAACATCCAATCGAACAAGTTACCCAAGTTGAAATCGATCAGGCAGTGGTCGATATGGCCATCGAGCATTTACCGAACCATTCAGCAGGTGCCTATGATGACCCTAGGCTGAATCTGGTGATTGCTAATGGGTTTGACTTTGTGAAAAACACAGCCAACAGTCGCGACTCCAAATTTGACGTCATCATCTCAGATAGCACTGACCCGATTGGCCCTGGCGAAGTACTCTTTTCAGAGGATTTTTACGCGTACGCCAAAGCCTGCTTGAATGACAACGGCATACTCGTTACCCAAAACGGCGTGCCATTTTTCCAAGAGGATGAAGTTCAAAATACAGCACGTCGAATGCAGCCGCATTTTAAAGATAGGCGTTTCTACTGCGCCCCCATTCCGACCTACTATGGAGGCTTCATGACCTTTGCTTGGGGCACGGATAACTTGAATGCCATATCGGTCAGCCCAGAAACACTTGAAAAGCAACTAGAACAGTTAAACCTGGCAACCCGCTATTACAACGCAGGCATTCATCAGGCCGCTTTTGCCTTACCAGAATACATCCGCTCGGCAGTAGCGCGCGCTTAATATGAATACAATAGGAGGGCACGATACGAGGCCACTACGTTGCGCGCCCGATTCAACTTTAGAGGCGTTTTACCGAGCATTAATCGCTCAACACGGTTCCCCTTTGTTGGTTTTCGACAAAGCAATCTTGCGGCAAAAATTTCGCGCTCTGCAATCAGCGCTGCCCGGTGTTGAGCTTTACTACGCTGTTAAAGCTCATCCTGATCAGCATATTATCGAGGTAATTAATCAGCTCGGCGGAGGCTTCGACGTCGCTTCAGCTGGCGAAATGGATTTATTATTAGAACACAAAGTATCAGGACGACGAACAATCCATACTCATCCAATCAAAAAGGATCAGGAGATACGTGACGCCCTTCGCTTTGGTGCCACCACCTTCGTTGTGGACAATTTACACGAGCTTCGAAAACTGGTGCCCTATCGATCACGAGTTGGCGTACTCCTTCGAGTGAGTTTTCGCAGCTCGTCGGCAAAAGTGGATTTGTCAAAGAAATTTGGCTGCGCGCCAAATGAGGTATTCGACCTAGTATCGAATGCCGAGGCACTCGGCATTCACATAAAAGGCTTGTCGTTTCATGTGGGCTCGCAGTGCTTGGACGCCAGCAAACACGTCGAAGCCATAAATGAATGCGCCAATTTGATAAAAACAATCAATCAAGGCGCCAGCCGACCTCTTAGCGTACTGGATATCGGTGGCGGGTTTCCTGCAGACTATGAACTTACTGGACTGGACATTGATGCGTTTTGCGCGCCCATCCGTAGTGCCTTGGCGAGCCTGCCAAGCGACTGGCATATCATCGCTGAGCCGGGTCGCTACTTGATAGCACCCGCCGTTACCAGCATCACCACGGTGACTGGACTATCCAGGCGCGGTGGCTATCAATGGTATTACCTTGATGATGGCGTGTATGGTTCATTTTCCGGGCAAATATTCGACCACGCTGTGTATCCATTGCAGATATTCAAAACCGGTGCACCAGTCGCCAGCATCATCGCTGGACCAACATGCGATAGCATTGACGTTATTGCAGAAGACATTCTAATGCCCGAGCTGGAAATTGGCGACTTAGTTATGGGTTTGCAAATGGGTGCTTATACCGCCGCCACAAAAACCCGATTCAACTCGATACCCGATGCAAAGTTAATCGTTGTAGACTCTCGCGAACAAAGCGCAAAATAAAAATACCGATAGAACACTTACCTACTTTTCCGCCTCTACTCGATTGTGACGCAACGGCTTCTATTCATTCAGGTAAAACACATTATCTGGCCACATCTCGAAGCCAGATAAGGCGTATACAGCAGCCGTTAGCCTCGCAATAAACTCTTAAACCATTTTGCGCTGTTTTTGGGTGTTCGCACGCCGGTTGAAAAGTCGACATGATGAATACCAAAGCGCTTATCGTAACCGGATGCCCATTCAAAGTTATCCATAAAAGACCAAGCAAAATAGCCCTTTAAATTGACCCCGTTCTCGATAGCGTTTGCGCACTCATTGAGATAGCTAGCGTAATAATCAACTCGGCGCTGATCATCTACCACACCATCAACAATCTCATCGTCATAGGCACAACCGTTTTCGGTAATGTAAATAGGGGGATTTTGATACCGATCAGATATCCACTCCAATAGCTTACGACAACCCCATGGCACAACCGCCCATTGCATATCGGTTTTAAGCCAACTTTCATCAACACTTAAGTCAATTTGCTGATCTTCACTTAGACCACCATTGCCATACACGGCCTGTTTCTTCACTTCTCGACCTGCGTGAGCAGCGAACATAGTAGTGTAATGATTCAAACCAAAGAAATCCGATGAACCGAGAAGAAGTTCGCGCTCTTCATCACTGATAACTGGCAGCCGATCACCCACATTGGCCTTCATGCACTCTGGATAATCGCCCAGATAAATGGGGTCAGCAAACCAGCCTAGGAAAAACTCCAAAGCTCGCTGCGCAGCCTCCTTGTCTTCAACCGATTCTGTAAGCGGTTCACGCCAATCACAATTATTCGTAATTCCAATGACACCACCCTGTTCTGTTTGATACTTCTCTCGATAGACTCTAACCGCTTTGCCGTGCGCAAGTAACAAATTGTGTGCAACTTTGTAGGGTTCAGAATTAGAGACATGGCCAGGTGCAAAAACACCTTGCCCATGACCTAAAATAGACACAACCCACGCCTCGTTAACTGTAATCCAGTGAGTAACTCTGTCTCCAAAATGTTGAAAACACACATCCGCGTATTGTGCAAACAGATCAGAAATGTCTTCGCTTAGCCATCCGCCGATAGATTCTTGCAGGTTCTGCGGTAAGTCCCAGTGATACAAAGTCACCCATGGCTCAATGCCATTGCTTAAACAGCAGTCGATCAGGCGACTATAAAAATCAATACCCGCCTGATTAAAACTACTGGCAGTTCCATCTGAAAATATTCGCGACCAGGAAATCGAAAATCGATAAGCTCTTACGCCCATCTCAGCCATCAACTTTACGTCTTCTTCGTAACGGTGATAGTGATCGCATGCAACATCACCGCTTTCGCCGTTTTCGACCTTGCCTGGTGTTGCGCAAAACACATCCCAAATTGAAGGCCCACGACCACCTTCTGACGCGGCTCCTTCAATTTGATAAGACGACGTCGCCGTGCCCCATACAAAATCGTCTGGGAAACGCTTTACCAAACTCGTGCTCACTCCTCTGTTCATCGGTCTTGCGGCAGCTTGTCGAACCAAGTCTTCTTGAGCACCAAAGTAGCGATAACCGCAATCGTGCCTGTTACGGCCAACGGTACCCCTTCTTGCAATACAAGATAGATTGGGAAAATAACTAGGGATGTTTGCCAAACGACCCCAACGAATACATTAAATGCGTCTCTCCTAAATCCAGTATTCACTTGAAAATCTGGATCTTCTTCTAAGACTTTTTGCTTAATAGGCCCCCAAAAACCCCAAGGTTTTACGTTACGGTAAAACTCTTTGAGAATATCCTCATCAACAGGTTTGGTCATTAACGTGCCAACAACACAACCAATAACAGCGAGTAACAACATCAATGGAAATGTATAGAGATCAAGCACACCGTCAAAAATAAACCGGAAAGACAATGCCGGCACTAAGCCACCAACCATGCCCCAGAAAAAGCCTGCGCCGTTAAACCGCCACCAATACCACTTAAGTACATTTGCGGCTACGTAACTGCCATACAGGCCTGACACAATCCATTGCAAGATGTCATTAACGTCCTTGGCGAAAAAGCCCAGCACTATGCTTACCGATACCATTAGCAGACCAGCCGCCCAGTTAATGCGTGAAATTCTCTGGCTCGTTGCATCTGGGTTGATGTGTTTTAAATAGATATCATTGACCAGATACGCCTGAGTAGCATTCAAGGTTCCCGCAAAGGTCGACATAAATGCCGCCAACAAACCGGCAAGCAGCAACCCCAGAATACCCGTCGGCACGAACTCATTAATCGCCGATGGCAATATCTGTTCGAAATCAATTTGGCCACTAACAAGCAAATCGAGTTTATCGAAATTCAATAAGGCCAGCACACCGAAACCCGCGATCATAAAATAGCGTAACGGCATCAAAATCATACTGACCGATCCACTCATCAAAGCCGCTTCACGAGGCGATTTAGTGGAGAGGATCTTTTGCATATCGTAATTCGGAGCTGGGCCAGCCAAGCTCACCAAGACCCCCTTGAAAACCATCATCATGAAAAAGATCGAAAATAGACCAAAGCCATCGCTTTCTATTTTGGCATTCACCTCGGGAATAATGGTTGCCCAATCTAGTTCGAGCCGCGCTCCAAAAAATGGTGTCATCCAGCCATCTGGAACAGCCAGCGGGTTAGCATTCAAGGCCATCATGGCTATGACCCCAATCACAATTGCGGCGATTGCCATAAGTACAAACTGAATAAGATCCGCCCACACGATGCTCATCATGCCACCGAGTAAGGAGTAAAAAACTGCGAAGCACGTGAGAACAATCCCATAAAAGTGCGGTACATATTGCGGCGCAATCGTAAAAGGAACATATTGCGATACGATCTCCCACGGCAAGAAAATTTCTACAAACTTCCCTACACCGATGAACCCATAGGCTAGGTAGCCTAAGCCCATAATGATTGCGAATACCACAATGACAGAATGTGAAGCTTTAGCACTTGAGTCATAACCAAAACGGGTGCCAATCCATTCAGCACCCGTTGACACGTTCGAGCGGCGCAGCCACATAGACAAAAACACCATAAGGAATATCTGATTGAACACCGGCCATAGCCAAGGTATCCACGCGCTTTTGAGACCGTAAACAAACAACAGGGTAACAAGCCACATGGTGCCAGAAATATCGAACATACCAGACGCATTTGATAGCCCCAGCATATACCACGGCAACTTATTGCCGCCAAGCATGTAGTCCTTCTTTGAACGCTCGGCGCGCTTTTTTAACAGCAGTCCAATAACTACGGTCGAAAATAAATAAAGAAGGATAATAAAAATATCAACTGAGGTCAGTTTCATAATGTTGCGGTGCCATACCTTTTGAAATAGTTTTAATTATTTGGCTTCCCACCAATGGTAAACGATTACCATTATGTCCTAACTTCCTCCTGCTTGGCTAGTAAAATTTTACAAAAACAGTAGCTTATCGACTCTCATAGCAAATCGTAACCCCTGCTACTAACCCAAAATTCAATGGAATTAGTGATTACGCAAGTAGTTCTACACTTTTTTCCAACGAATGGTAAGATTTGGAGAATCGATACAAGCATGAATTAAACCACGTTATCTGGTCAGATGATAAAACCAACTGACAGCTAGCGTTCACAGCTTGGGAACTAAAATATAGGCCGCGGATGGAAAACGTTCTCACCGGCACCAACAAAAAACCTCTTAGAGTGCTATTTATGTCAAATATTGGAGTAAAAGAACTGGCTGAAATTGCGGGTGTGTCGACGGCATCAGTCTCACGGGCTTTGAGCAACCCTAATCGTGTATCTAAGCGCATGCGGAAAAAAGTACTACTTGCCGCTGAGCAAGTAGGCTACCAACCCAACCGACTAGCGGCCAGCCTGAGAACATCTCGCTCTGGCAATATAGTGGCCATTATTCCCGATATCAGCGATACCTTTAATTCAGGTGTAATTCAGTCGCTAGAACGTGCCGCCGCCGAGCGCGGATACTCCGTGTTGTTTGGTGACACACAAGGAATTCGCGAGCGCGAACTGGTTTACGGCAATATGGTGAACTCCAAACAAGCAGACGGTATTATTGTGTTTTCACATCGGCTCCCGTTCGAAGACGAACTGCTAGCGTCCGACGATTTTGTACTACCGCCAATGGTTAATTCCTGCGAGTATGCACACAGCGCATTTCGCGACACAAGCCTTCTACCCCTGGTAACAATCGACAATGTCAAAGCTGGCCGCGAAGCCACAGAGCATCTACTGGAACTTGGTCACAAAGACATAGCGGTGATCACGGGCGACATCGAATCGCCCAGCGCCCGACAGCGTCTGGAAGGCTATAAAGAGGCGCTATCACAGGCTGGCATCCCATTTAGGTCCGAGTTGATTCAAGCGGGCGACTACACGCTGGAAGCGGGTGTCACCTCAACAAAGAAAATACTGCTGGCGAAAAAACGACCATCAGCCATATTTTGCATGTGTGACGAATCAGCATTAGGCTGTATTGCCACATTAAGAGAACACGGTTTCGATGTCCCTCGTGACATATCAGTATTGGGGTTCGATGATATCCGCTTCGCTAAGTACCTATCTCCATCACTGACCACCATCGCTCAACCAGTTGAGGAAATTGGTCGCCGCTGCGCGGAAATTCTACTCGATATGATCGACGGAAAAGAAATCGAAGAACCACAGACCATTCTCCCTCACAAACTGATGGTCAGAGACAGCACCTCCGCTATTTGGTAGTTGCCGTTTGCGTCTAAAGAAAACGTACCTCGGACAAACTCTACTGCGAGACGCATTACGCCGCTAGAGTTCAGGTATTAGTAAATTCATACTCGGCGAACTGATCACGTAGTTTCATCTTGTGAATTTTGCCAGTCGCCGTATGGGGTAATTCATCGACAAACGCGACTTCGTCTGGCATCCACCATTTGGCGACCTTGCCATTCATGTAACTCAAAATTTCTTCTCCAGAAACGCTTGAGTCAGCCCCACGTACAACTACCAGTAAAGGACGCTCATCCCATTTTGGGTGGGCAATACCAATCACCGCCGCCTCGGCAACCTCAGAATGACCAACGGCACAGTTCTCAAGATCGATTGACGAAATCCATTCTCCACCAGATTTAATAACATCC
>CALKRK010000253.1 GCA_937989675.1 uncultured Arenicella sp.
CAGTTGATATACGTCCGAAAAATGAGCTTCATTGAGTGTCCGGTGGATCATTGGTGAGCCGCGATCGATTACCAATTCAGCTAAATGCTGTTGGTCATCGGACAAGGGGTTGTCGTCACTTACCTCGTGGCCACCCGAATAGAGTGTGGTTCCAAGCGCGCGTTCGAATTCTTTGAGTTGTGCTGGCGTGTCGCGCACTAACAAGCGGTCGCCAGCGCGAATGCGAGCATCGGGTAGTGGCACTGTGAACGTGTTTTCGGTGCGCCGAATACCGCTTACTTGGATTGATCCTTCGGTTTTTTCAATGATCTCGGTTAGCGTTTTACCGTCGGCGTAACTGCCGCTTGAAACGTGTAAATGCGCGGTAAATATACGGGGGCCACTGTTTTCGAGGTTCGGTGTTCGATTGGGCAAAATACGTGGGGCAATGAGCCAAAGGTACACGATGCCGATCGAACCAGCCATTACCGCGGGTAAGAAGAAATCGAACATGCCAATTGTTTCAAGCCCCATATCAGAGGCGACACTAACAACCAGTAAATTGGTGGATGTGCCGATGGTAGTTGTCATTCCTCCAAGTAGGGTGGCTAAACCCATCGGCATCAGAATGCCAGACGGAGAGTTCTTGGTTCGAATTGCCACGTTCAGCATGATTGGCAGAAGTAGTACTACGATTGGTGTGTTATTGACCACCGCGCTGAGCATGGCCGAGACCAACAGTGTGATGAGCACCGATAGCAGTGGGCTAATGGACCAGAGTTTAGCCAAACCTCGACCAATAGGATCTAAGGCGCCAGTGCGCACTATGCCGTAGCCTGCCACCATCAAACCACATACGGCGATTAGTGCTTCGTGTGCAAAACCAGCAAAAAAAGTAACCGGTTTTAGGGTTTGTCCGGCTGAATTCTCATACGGGAAAAGCTGGAAGCTGACCGCTAACAATACAATGACAAACAAGCTGGAGGTTTCCAACGGAATGCGATCGCGAGTAAATAGTATCAAGGCAACGACGGTTAAGCCGAGTGCCCACATAGCATGAGGGTCAAGTTGCATAAAAAGGAGAATTCTTATAATCGGACCGACATTATAAGAGCAACAGGGCGGGGCACTTCAAGTGCAAAATTTTCCATATCGGCTTGCATTGCCGGCGTTTTTTTGTATTAGGTGCTTTTGTGTTGAGGTTTATCACATGTTTTTACCAAAGCTCTGTTGCAATGTCATACTCTACGTAATGAAGACCCGTTATTCGGTTTTGGGTCATTAGCGGCAATTAATAAAGACAATAAACAGTGAATCTTATTAGCGTTATTTTACCAAGTCATAACTCGGCGGCTTTTGTGCGCGACTCGGTGCAGTCGGTATTGAACCAAACCCACGCCGATCTTGAGCTTATCGCTGTTGATGATGGTTCAACCGACGAAACGCTGGCAATTTTGAGGGAATTAGCAAGCCAGGATCAGCGGATGACAGTGGTATCTCTTGCAAAGTGTTCCGGTGGGCCAGCTAAGCCTCGCAATGTCGGCCTGAAGGCAGCAAAAGGGCGCTACCTCGCCTTTATAGACTCGGACGATGCATGGCACACGCGAAAGCTCGAATTGCAACTGTCTGTTATGAAAAGAGATGGCTTGGGTTTTTCATCTACCCAGCACGTTCCATTTCAAGTTGAGATGCCTGCGCAGAAAATCGATGCTCTTCACTTGATGCGAGCAAGGCAAGCTGACTCACTGCAAACAACGCCGATTACGCATCGAACATTGATTCGTAAAAATCGTGTGGTTACCTCCAGCGCATTGATGACGAAAGCGTTTGCAAAACAACTGAGGTTTGATGAACGTGAGCCTTATATAGGCATCGAAGATTATCTAGCGTGGTTGCTTTTGCATCAGAACGCAAGGCAAAAAAGCGCTGTGTTACATCTTCCTTTGGTATTTTATCGTCTCCGCGATGATTCAATCTCAAGCTCAAAGTTGGTAATGGCGAGAAAAATTTTCTACTTGTTAAAGCACTATCAAATAGATGGAGGGGGCTTGGGAGTTAAACGGCACTTTTACTTTCTTACCTATGTTGCGCACAGTGTGGTTAGCCGCCTGTTAAGATGAGTTCTCGGTTAGGTAATTTGTGAGTGCTTGTATCTCCTATGTTACTATCTAACGGTCTTAACTAAACCCGCCACCTGTATTAAGAATGTTGGATGTCGCACTGACCCCTGAAATAATTGCGGTTCTCGCGATATTGTCTTTCGCCGTTATTCTATTTGTATTCGAAGTGGTGCGCGTTGACGTTGCCGCACTTCTTGTGCTGGTGCTGCTTGGTTTGTCTTCCCAGATAGAAATGTTTAACGGTGGCCTCGTGCCTACCTATCAGTTATTTGAAGGTTTCTCCAGTAACGCGGTGATGTCGATCATCGCTGTTATGATTATCGGCGCTGGCTTGGATAAAACTGGTGTGATGGGTGTTATGGCTGCGCAAATACTAAAGCGCGCCGGTAAAACTGAATCACGCATCACTTTTGTGCTGTCTGTGTGTGTGGCGTACATATCCAGTTTTATGCAAAATATCGGAGCCGCCGCGCTTTTCTTGCCAGTAGCGAGCCGTATATCACGACGCACAGCCATTCCTTTATCTAGGCTTCTTATGCCGATGGGGTTCTGCGCCATTCTTGGTGGCACCATGACCATGGTCGGTTCCAGCCCACTGATTCTTCTCAACGATTTAATTGAGAGCGCCAACCTGCATTTCCCTGACAATGCTATTCCTATGGAGCAGTTCGGTTTATTCGCCGTTACTCCGGTTGGGATTGCTCTGGTGGCGACCGGGGTTATCTATTTTCTGGTATTCGGTAAAAAGGTCTTACCGGCTGCGGAAAAGCAGTCGATGACCACAGAAAATTTGCAACATTACCGAGATGTCTACGGTATTGATGGTCGAATATTTGAAGTGACGGTGATGCCGGGCAGCGATCTCGCAGCATTGCGCTTAGGCGAAGTTCAGGCTCATGGCCGGGCAGGCTGGATTTTGGGCATCAAGACCGGTGATTCAACCCAGATAATACCGGCGCAAGACACCTTGATTCAAGAGGGTTCGGTTTTAGCCATTATGGGCGCGCGCCAGGAAATCGCCAACTATGCTGAAGAGCATCAATTGACAATTAGCCCATTTTTGAACGAGTTTGCGGATGCGCTTAACCCTACGACCGCAGGCATCGCAGAGATCGTGATTCCACCCGATTCTGACCTGATCAACAAAACGATTTCCGAATACGATATTCGTAACCGTTTTGGTATGCGGGTATTGGCGGTGTACCGAATCGATACCGTGATTGACGACCAGCTTTCGACCTTAACGCTGCAAGCGGGTGACACGATGGTTGTGCACAGCCGATGGCAAGACATGATTCCCGTGTCTAATGATAAGCGCTTCGCGGTGGTAACTGATTTTCCCAAGGAGGAATTTCGTACTAATAAATTGCGCAATGCCTCGGTGGCGTTTGTAGCCGCGATTGGATTGGTATTGTTTAGTGATTTACCTCTGGCCTTGTCACTGATGGTGGGGGCTGTGGGTATGGTGCTAGGCCGCGTGTTAGACATGGAAGAAGCCTATAACGCAGTCTCCTGGCAAACTGTGTTTCTACTCGCATGTTTAATCCCACTGGGAATGGCGATGGAGCAATCTGGCGCAGCTGCTTATTTGGCGTCTCTCGCGTTGGCGGTGATGGACGGCTTGCCGGTGTGGGTAATCCAGCTGTTTTTGGCGGTCATCGCAACCGTTTTTACCTTGGTTATGTCCAACGTTGGAGCCACCGTGTTATTAGTGCCGTTAGCCATTCAAATGGCCTTGGGTGTTGGTGCTAACCCCGCGATCTTTGCTTTAACTGTAGCGCTTGCGACATCGAATTCATTTCTGATACCGACACATCAGGTTAATGCCCTTATCATGGGCCCCGCAGGTTATAAAGTAAAAGATTTTATGCGAGCCGGAATCGGCATGACGGCCTTGTTTCTAACCGTAATGCTCATTGTGTTAAACGTTTTTTATTAATTCTTCAATAACTTCTATATTCTTTGATCAGATTGCACGTCAAGTTTGTTAAGCTCTCAAAAACCATCTTTAGATAATAAATTATATGAAAAAGCTACTTGTACTTTTCTCCTTCGTTTTCCTTGCTGCTTGTGGTGGAGGTGGCAGTGATTCTGGCGGCATGGTGATACCGACGTTACCTGGAACCAATGTCCCAGCTAGCTTCGCAGGCGTCTACACCGGTACCTTGAATCTAGAAGCCTCAGCACTCGGTATAACAGAAAGGGAGTCTTATCCGATTACAGTTACCGTCACTGATAATGCAATGGTTCGATTCGACATAGACGGCGATTCGGTCACTGTTGGCTTGGCGAACGATGGTGAGTTCCGGGCTAATTTGCCTGTGCCCCCGAACAGCGCGGATTGTACTGGAACGATTGGCATTGAAGGGTCGGTTGATGGCACCACGGCGTCTGGAACGCTGTCTGGCGAAGGCCGATGTAATATTAGCGGTTTAACCGCAGACGTCACCTTAAGTGGAGACTTCAGCGCGACTCGTTAACTAAGTGAGTTTTCATTAGTATTGAAAGATAAAAGGGATGCTAACTAGCATCCCTTTTTTCATGTATAGGCTGAAAGCTTGGTCGCGATCTATTGTTTGGTAACAAGCTGTTTCTCAATCAGTGCGTCCAGCTCCACTTTTAACTTGTCTAAGATTACATCATAACCATACGCACCGAGTTTCTCGCCTTGACGCTTTAGATTGACTTGCCGTGGGCCACACCACAAACCTAAGTCTGCGTCGTCGGTTTCACCGGGGCCGTTTACTCGGCAGCCCATGACGGCAATGGTGATATTGTGATCTTCAGCGTAGGCTGTCATCTCTTTAACGTCTTGAGCTAGTTCTATGAACGCCTCGTTTTCAACTCTCGAGCAACTTGGGCAACTAATAATATTCAGTTTGTCAGGGTCAAACGCGACCACGCTGCGTACTCGCCCAGCGTGAATATCATCAATGATTTCGTGGCCAGCATCTACTTCGTCGGCCTTAATTTTATTTGGCAGTGTTAGGGAAACACGTACCGTATCGCCAATGCCTCGGCTGATAAGTTGTTCAAACGCAATGCGAGTTTTAATCACTCCCATTGGCGGCATGCCGGCTTCGGTAACACCCAGGTGCAGCGGCACATCGGGCCGAGCTTCGGCGAAGCGAATATTCGCGCTGATGACTTTTTGCGGGTCGGAATCTTTGAGCGATACGCAGTACCGAGTAAAGCCTATTGAATCCAAGTACTCGCAATGTTCAAGTGCGCTATCGAGCATCGGTGAAACAGAATCGCGCGAGTCATACTTGCTCAATTTGTCAGGGTCCACTGATCCGCAATTAACGCCAACTCGCATGGCGCAATCATTTTCTCCAGCGATGTCGGCCAGGTAACTGACTTTCTCCTGCCAGGTCTTTTTTCGTTCGTGGTGAAAGAGGTGGCCAGGGTTGTATCTTATTTTGTCTACGTGAGGCGCTACTAAGGCCGCCATGCGGTAGTGTTCCTGTAAGTCGACCGATAGCGTGGCATCAGTGGCTTTGCGTATTTCAGCTAGGGCGGCGGCGTCTTGCTTATTGTCGACTGCTATTCGAACCACACCGGCGTTGCGCTCGTGTAGGGCATTGGTTTGCTCAATCGTGGCGTCAATATCTTGAGTGCGTGTCGCACACATACTTTGAACCAAAATCGGGTTGTTGTTGCCAATTTTTCTGTGACCAATGGCCACTTCACGGGTGAGGTTACGAGTTATCTTCACGGTTGTCTTCTGTGCTTACTATTCGATTGCAGCGATGCGCGCTAGTTTACTGTAATGCCAAACTTTCGGACACAATTTTGGTACCGAAATAACCTAATTGTATTAATAGAAAACCACCAATTGTCCACGCTACAGCCTGTGTGCCTCTAAGGCCGTGGCGGTAGCGTTTGTATAACAAGATAGCGAATACCAACCAGCCCATTACCGCGAGTATGGTGTGGTGTTTGAACACAAAGGCATGGCCAAAAATTTCCTGGCTAAATATTACACCGCTAATTAAAGCCATGCTTAGAAATGCGAACCCATACGCGACTAGCCTAAACAGCAACATTTCCATCGTTTGCAGCGGTGGCAGCGCCATTAACATGGTTGGTTTGGTGCGCTTTTTTATCTGCCTTTCCTGAAATACATACAGCAGTGCTTGTATGGAAGCGATGGCGAGTAATGCGTAAGCGCTCAGTGAAATTAGAATGTGAGCGTTGAAAGCCAGGCTTGGATGCGGTGCTATAACTACTTCGTCCGCCCAAAGCGCTGAAAAGACTAAACATAAAATAGTGATTGGAAAAACCAGAATACCCAAACGCCGTATTGCCATCGCCAAACCGCCGAGCAGAAAAATGCCCGTGACGATACCGCTAACCAATACGGCCATTGATGCCAAACTAAAGTTTAATGCTCCGCCAACAAAGCTAATGTTGTAAGCACTCATAAGGTGTAAAGCGAGTGCGATAAAGGCTATTAATGATGCCCAACGAATATGGTTGCTCGGCGTGTTGTTATTATTGGTGCCAGGCTCAGCGCGGATGCACATGGCTATTAAAACGGTAGAGGTCAAATACAAACCGATGGCAGCGGGTATGAGCAGAGAATTTGACATCGTTATGGGGTTTAGTGGTATCCGAGGGTGAGATTTAACGTCAGTGCGAGTAGAATATCACACCTGATTCTGTAGCCAATCAATTTACTATGTTTGAACAACTCGGTGATCGCCTACAAGGCGCCTTCAAAAAGATAAGCGGCCAAGCCCGCCTTACTGAAGAAAATATTTCAGATGCCATGCGTGAAGTACGTATTGCATTATTAGAAGCAGACGTGTCTTTGCCAGTCGTAAAGTCATTTATCGGCAAGGTTAAGGAGAAGGCCGTTGGGGCGGATGTGTCTAAAAGCCTGAACCCTGGGCAAATGGTCATCAAAATTGTACAAGATGAGCTTGTGCAACTAATGGGTGCAGCGAATGATGCGCTTAACCTTGCTCAGACACCACCAGCGGTCATTTTGGTTGCCGGCTTGCAGGGTGCCGGTAAAACCACCACGGTTGGTAAGCTCGCTAATTTACTAAAGCAACGCGAAGGCAAGCGCGTGATGGTAACCAGTGCCGATATCTATCGTCCGGCGGCAATTCAGCAGCTAAAGACGTTGGCTGAATCAATTGACGTTTTGTATCACCCAAGTGCGGCTGATCAGAACCCTGTGGACATTGTTAATCAGGCTAAAACGGCGGCAAAGAATGCCGTGGCCGATGTATTGATTGTTGATACCGCGGGCCGACTGCACGTTGATTCAGAGTTGATGACTGAGATTAAAGCCGTGCACGCGGCGGCTAATCCGATCGAGACCTTGTTCGTGGTGGACTCCATGACTGGTCAAGATGCGGTGGTTTCGGCTAAAGCTTTTGACGAAGCGCTACCACTGACCGGTGTTATTCTAACTAAAACTGATGGCGACGCACGAGGCGGCGCAGCATTGTCAATTCGAGAAGTCACCGGTAAGCCGATTAAGTTTTTAGGTATTGGTGAAAAAATTGATGGCATCGAAGCGTTTCACCCTGATCGAGTAGCATCGCGTATTCTAGGCATGGGCGACGTGATGACGCTCATCGAAGAAGCCGAGCAAAAGGTCGATAAGAAGAAGGCCGAAAAGCTGGTTAAAAAGCTTAAAAAGGGCAAAGGCTTTGACTTAGAAGATTATCGTGACCAAGTTGCGCAGATGAACAATATGGGTGGTATTGAAAGCTTGATGGATAAGCTACCAGGCATGGGTAATATGAATATCCCAAGCGGCGCGATGGGCGGAATGATGGGGGACATGAATAAAAGTGTCGCGATTATTAATTCCATGACGCCGAAAGAGCGTCAGTTCCCGGCGCTAATCAAAGGTGGCCGCAAAAAGCGTATTGCCGCGGGCTCAGGCACCCAGATTCAAGACGTCAACAAGACTCTTAAGCAGTTCACGCAGATGCAAAAAATGATGAAAAAAATGGGTGGCAAAGGCAAGATGATGAAAATGATGCGCGGTATGGGAGGCATGCCAGGCATGGGTGGTAAGTTCCCGCCAGGTGGAATGGGTGGCGGTGGCGGCGGGATGCCGTTTTAGTTGGCTAAATTAGCAGCTGGAAAACTTAGCAACCAGAAAAGTATAAAAAAAGGCCTGCTCCGATTAACTCCCAAGCAGGCCTTTTTTACGCAACAGCGAACTGACTCCTGTCTATAAACATCATCCTGATGCTTCGCTGTTGAAATAATAGTATTAAGTTAGCCTTTTCCTCGCCTCACCCGGCCGGGTGATTTTTTACATAAATTTACAATTAGAATGCGTGAGCTCGCTAAAGAATCTCGTTGTATTTATGTTGCTTAAAAAGCCGGCGTTACGCCATTGCTGTCCCACAGTTTTGAAATCATATCGCGAGCCTCATTTGAGGCTCGCTTTTTTTATGCTTGCCGATATCCGGTTTGAGTATTTTAACTAAGGTCTTACGTTCGAAAAGATTCAACTGAATTACCCTTACGATA
>CALKRK010000254.1 GCA_937989675.1 uncultured Arenicella sp.
CAGTGCTACCGAACAGCCTGCTGATTGGCAAGTGATACTGCAGCTCGATAACGATCTTTTTGCAGGCTCGGATCGAGATTACACCAACGGAGTGCGATTAGGTGTGGTGCAAGAAATACCCGCCGAATCAAAAGTTGGTCAACGTATGAATAAGCGATTACGAGATGGCGCTGAAAAGCTCAGTCAATACTCCTTACAAAACTTAGGTATTCGTAAGGAAACGAACTTACGATTCGCTCGTGGCGCCGGTCTCACTCAACTAATGTTTACACCACAGGATTTCTCCACACCACGCGCACCTGAAGGCGAGCGGCCTTACGCCAGTTGGTTAGGGGCCGAGTACTCTTTGCATGTAAAAGCGAAAAACAACGTTAATAGCGTCACCTGGTCTGTAGGTACTACGGGCGACGCCAGCCTGGCGCAAGAATCACAAAACTGGGTACACCGAAATATTAGCAACAGCCCGATTTTTCAGGGTTGGAACAGCCAGGTGCCGTCCGAGCTAACGCTCAACATTCACTTTGACCATAAACAGCGGTTTCGTAAACTCTCAAAGGTCAGCGGTCTAGGCCTAGAATTAGATGGTTATTACGAGGCCGGCGTAGCGGCTGGCAATTTCAGAACCGACGCCTACTTAGGTGGGCTGGCCAGAATTGGCTATCGCCTGCCAAGTAGTTTCTCTACACCACGGGTTCAGCTTGGCAGTTATGGCCACCAATTATTCACAGATACAGATAGCTATGGAAAAAAGTTCTCTGCCTTCGCTTTTGTCGGGGTTCGAGCAACCGGTGTTCTGCACGATATTTCGTTAGACGGGCCAGTCTTTAGGAAATTTGACACGGGCGTTGAGTCTAAACCCCTAGTTGGTGAAGTTCTCTACGGATTTGGCCTCCGTTACCATAAAGCGGGCTTGATTTTTTCCCAGACGGTGCGCAGCGACGAGTTCACCGGACAAACCGAGAATCAGGAATTTGGCTCACTCATGCTGCGTTTTCAATCACGCTTTCATTAACCGCTCCTTGATTTGTGTCGGCTTGCAGCACATACGTTCAAGCGATTAGCTACCGGCTTTTGCTATTCATGACCTCATGTAGCAAATCATCTCACGTACCTGGGATAGCCGCTCAGGGTCGTTTCGCAATAGCGAATCAATCGAGATAAGCCGGCCTTCTTCTACTCGATCCAAAAACAGAATTCCATCGAGATGGTCTATCTCATGTTGTACTAAGCCGGCTTGCTCTCCAGTTAGATACAACTCGTGTATAACGCCTTTCTCGTCAGTAAAGGTGACTTTAATATCATGGTATCGCTGCACAGTAGCTCGCTGATCATACAAACTAAAACACTCCTCCTCGAAAGCAAATTTATTATCAGACAATGCTTCGAATTCGGGATTGATCATCGGATAAAACACACCATCAATGCGCAGTAAAATTAGCCTTAACAACTGGCCAACCTGCGGCGCTGAAAGCGCATTACCATTTTCACTGGAAATGGCCTGAATACCATTGAGCACATCTTTCATGTGCTGAATTAGCTCTCGCACTTCATCACTACGAATATCTTCTTGAGAAACTGGCTTTGAAACTTCACGCAAAATGGGGTCGCCAAGTTGTCTGATTCTCATTAGCTTGTACCTATATAAAAGTGCACTTATAAAAAGTTCCCTGCAACACTATTTTTGAACCTCAACCCTAGAGCCCGGCTGATCTAGCGCTTTCAGTACTTCTCGGGTTAAGTCCCAACGATCAAAACCCTGTTTACCATAATCTAAACCTCGCCGCACAATAACCAGCTCACGCGATGGCACAACAATGACATATTGCCCTCGATTTCCAGCGGTAGCATACGCATCTTTTGGAACATCGGTTCTGCTGTCAGGTACCAACCACCACTGCCCACCATAGTCACTACCACGCACTGCGCTGGATGGTGCGGGTGTTCGCACAAACTTAATCCACTCTTTCGAGAGCAATTGTTTATCGTTCCATTTACCTTCTTGCAAGTAGAGCAAGCCGAAACGAGCTAGGTCTCGCGCGTTGGTGTAAACCTGACTGCTGAAGATAAAGTCACCAAAACGGTCAGTGCTCAGTAAGGTATTGTGCATTCCAATTTTGGACAACAGGGCTTGATAAGGAAACTGATGATAATCTTCCCCAAGAACCAATTTCATCGCATGGACAGCGAGTAAAGTATCGTAATTCTCATAGTCCCAAAATGCGCCCGGCTCTCGAATCAAACCACGTTTTCGCGCACCGATACTAGAACTACTACCAGCCCAATAAGCCAGGCCAGACCCAGTTGCATACTCCATACCGAAACTATCCACTGGATAAAGCCCACTAGACATGTTTAATAAGTGACGCAGAGTAATTTGATGCCGAGGGTCCTCTTCATCCTCTGCCACCTTAGGTAACCATTCAATTTCAAGCGGGTCATCTAACGACAAACGATCTTGATCAACCAACATGCCAATTAACGTTACCGCTATACTTTTAGCCGTTGACCATGTCCGCGTTCGAGTGTCTTTGCTTATACCCTCCGCGTAGCGCTCATGAATAATTTTACCTTTGTGAACCACCAACAAACTCAGCGTATCTTGTTCTGGCGAAGAACGTTCAAATGCCCAATCGCTTGCGGCTTGGAGAGCTTCATTTTCTAAGTGATTGTTCTCAAGAAGATCTCCTTCGGGCCATGGAGTTTGACTAAGTATTACAGGTGGTTCGGCGATCTTAATACTGGGGAGATGCGGAATGTCATCACTTGATTGATCAGGAGCCATCACCACACAACCAATGCCTTCACGGAAAACCGCACTTATTTGAACACCGTCCTCGCCACCTCCTACTGAAACCAGTTTGAGTTTCCGGTCAATATGATAGTTGCCCTGCGAACTATCGCCGACAACAGACGGCAAATACGCAAGCTCTTGTTTAAATACTTGCTCGAGAGACCGCTTCGAAGTGAACAGGCCGTTGCAGGTTAACACCGCTTGCACACCATTGCGGATCATGTCGCGGTTTGATGAATAGTAGTCGTAGCGGTCGTTTTGTTGTCCAAATGCACTTTGGCAAACGGCCAATAGCAACACCACAATAATCGCTCTTGAGTTCAACACAGCTTGCTCACGCTCCTTAATAAGTAAGTATCGAATGAATGCGTACTAAGGCTTATTTTCTTCGCTTGGAATCTAACGACATTGTGTCGTATTCACGAAATGCGATCAATACAATGCTAGCGAACAACAAGGTAGTTGATGGGAAAAACGTTAGCTTGGGCGCCTCAACTAAGTACAAACCAAACGGATCAAGAATGTACGCCATAATCGGCAACAAGCCCAATACATACCAAACTAGCTGCGCTACATAGGAGATATTTCGAAAAAGGCCTAACATGACAGCCAAGCCAACAGCAATTTGCAACACACCTAGACCAGTATTGACAACATCACCGCTTATTAAACCGAAATAATATTTATTCGAAATCGAAACAGCTGTATCCGATGCTTGTAGTTTCAATAGACCCCACAGAAGCAAATAGATGCCGGTTGAAATTCTCAAGAGAAGTAGACTAAGTGCTTTCATAGTTAAACCGTGTTTGTATCTAAATTAAGTTGATATCACTAAGAACCGTTTTTGGCCAGTTTTCTTACACTCTCATTTCCTAGCAGCATGTTACTTAGTAGTTAGAGTACCGCTAAACTAATCACTACATAAAGAATCGATGAAATACCAGCCGCAATTAGTGCCAATGGTAACTGCGTTCGCACATGATCCATCACATCGGCTCCGCAAGCTAATGAGGACAAAATAGTCGTATCCGATATAGGCGAACATTGATCACCGAAAACCGAACCACCCATGATGGCACCGAAACATAACAGAATAAACGTGGGCTCCTGCGACAAAACAAATGCCAATGGCAACGCGATGGGGAAAACCACCGCGTAGGTGCCCCAAGATGAGCCAATGGAGAACGCGACCAGCATACAAATCACCAACAACAAACTTGGAAATATATACGGCCAGTTAATTAGGAAACTCGCGGTACTTTCGATAACAAATGGCGCCGTACCCAGATGGTCGGAAACCTTGGCAAGAGTAACCGCCAAGCCTAATACCACAGCGCCAATTGTCACGCCCTTAATGCCAGTAATAACAGCTTCGAAAGCCGTATTTACCGACATCCCTCTAAGCACGCTTAGTCCAAACGCAACGACCACGGCCATACCAAAACCTTCGAACACCATCGGGCTATTACCTAAAGCCAGCGGCACAGCACAGAACCCTAACAATACAAAAATCGGTGCGAGAAAATCTAACATGCTCGGCTCATAACCATCCGCTACTCTGGTGCCAGTCAACTCAGCGGCGGCCATCGGCTTTGCTCCTGGCGCGTCCAGCTCACCGGTAGCTTTCACTCGTGTTAGAACCTTTGCCATCGGGGTACTAAATAGCGGCAAGCGGTTGATAGAAAAAAGAAAGGTCATACACACCGCAATCCAGGCGTAGAAATTAAATGGTATTGCCATAAAGTACAACGACAGTGCCGCTTCCTGCCCAGAAATCAAGTCAGTCAGCGGTTCAATCGCTATCAACCCGGCCACATAAACTGGCCATACATTAAATGGCAAAATCGTTGCGACCGGTGATGCCGTTGAATCCACAATGTAGGCCAATTCCTCGTGTGCTACGCCATGACGATCCGACATAGGCTTGACGGTCGTGCCTGTTAAAACAGTGCTAATTGTGCCACCTTGATGAAAGACAACGCCCATCACCCAGGTAAAAACCTTAGCCGATTTACGTGAACTAACAAAACGTTGAGCCAGGGTCTCTGCGAAATGCCTGGCACCACCGTT
>CALKRK010000255.1 GCA_937989675.1 uncultured Arenicella sp.
TCCCGAGACGCAAGATAGTCGTTCACGGTTACTACGTGCACCGAACCCGCCAGCGCGTTTAGATAGGCCGCGAGCGTCGCCATTAAGGTTTTACCTTCACCCGTGCGCATCTCCGAAATACGGCCCTCATGCAATACCATGCCGCCGATTAACTGCACGTCATAGTGCCGCATACCTAGCGCTCTCACCGATGCTTCTCGCACAGCGGCAAAGGCTTCGTTTAGAATATCATCAAGCGTTTCACCCGCTTCAAGCCGACTTTTAAATTCGGGAGTCTTGGCCTTAAGCTCGTCGTCACTCAGAGCTTGAAACGAGGGTTCAAGGTCGTTTATTTTTTTGACGCGTTTCGACATTTGTCGAACTAGCCGATCGTTGCGGCTACCGAAAATTTTCTTTAACACAGGAGAAACCTAATTATTGTTTTTGCGCCTGAGCCCTAGTTGAACTCCAGAGCCACAGATTAGCGATGTTGGGCGACCAAAATCGCCGAATATTAGTCAAGTATAAGGCTTTAACGTTAAATTCCAAGCCAGCAATGGTGTTGATTATGTACTATTTTTTTCTGAATGAATCTTTATCTAGCTTGTGAGGGATTTAGCTCAGGGCCTAATCATCGAAGCAACAAAAAAGGGCGCAAGCGCCCTTTTTTAAACTTGAGCATGTTCCGACTTAGGATTTCTTATATAGGTACTTAACCGGATTAATACTTCGGTTATTTTTAGACACTTCGAAATGGACGTGCGGGCCAGTTGATCGGCCTGTTGAGCCTATCTCGGCTATTGCCTGACCTTTCACCACCGTCTCACCAACCTTAACCAAATTCTTACGATTATGGCTGTAAAGGGTTGTATAACTATCACCGTGATCGATTTCTACCATCCAGCCGTAGTGGCCATTCTTCTCAGATCGAGTCACAACGCCGTCGGCGACCGCCAATACGGATGCGCCTAACTTCCCTGGAATGTCTACACCGCGATGAAACTGTTTCTTGCCAGTCATGGGGTGCATACGAGAACCGAAGTTCGATGACACCCAACCACCCTTCACCGGCCAACCAGCAGGTGTTTGTTGAGATTCAAGCGAGTTTCTGGAAAGTAAGAAATCAACAGCCGCGATTTCAGACTCACGCAGTGAAAGTTCTTTCTCAATAGCAACAATGGCATTTTCGATGTCGATCTGCTCAGAATCCACTTCTTTATCTGCTGCCCCACCAATCGGCGGATCTTGTTCGAATTGAAAATCACTCAGATTGATACCGGAAGATTCGGCAATTCGCATCTCTACCGCGTTGATTCGCGACACCTGAGCTTGAAGACTGCCAATACGGCTGCCAAGCACATCCATATGTTGCCGCACATAGTCACGTGTTTTGAGCATTTCTTGTTGCTGCTCATTAACACGCGTTTCAACCGCAATTCTATATTCTGGGTCCACAAACGGATTTAAGGAGCGGTCGATAGTTGCAACAACCCAATAGCTCGCTAAACCCAATACAATTGGCAACGCAACAAAAACTGCAACACCGCTTAATAGCAATTTATGACCAGAAAGGCAGAGCGCACCATTTCGGCCAGTATTGTCTTTTAGTAGTATGACTTTCAAAATTATTCCAACGTAATTTTTTAGTAATGTGATTCATGGTGCTATAGTCTTCGCTATCAGGCGAAACCTTGTAGACCTAACCACACGCTTATTCAAAATAGCCGTGAAACGAGTCACGAGCCGACGATAAACAGAGCAACTTTCAGTAGTGTCTGAATTTTGAACTAAAACCAAATTCACCTCAGACAACAATTCAACAGATGCCTCAAATATGAAACGTAAATACGGCCGATCTTCACAACACATGAATATCGCAAACATCGTGCAACGATTACCGTTTCATCGACAGTTAAATGCATCTCAGTCGTTGATTCTTAAACTCACACCGATATGGCACGAGTGGTGTGAACAACAACGCAGCAAAAAAGGCTTAAAACACTTTTCTGCATCGCAAGATACGTCGCTCTCTAATTTCGAAAATGGCGTACTTACGTTTGCATGCCGCAATGCAACTACCGCGACGACACTTAAGCATCAAAAAAACGATTTGCTTATTCATTTCCAGCAAGCCGGCTTTGATGCAATACGCCGTATACACGTTCGCATGGAGCTAGATGCTCCACATGCTCAATCACTATCAGCAAGCTCACCGCAAACCACTACAGAACACTTTGTAGTGAAACGAGAACAACCCTCAACGTCATCAATTAAATCCGTTGAGGCGGTAAAACGCCGAGTCAAAAATGAACACCTTGCAAGCTCCTTAGAGCGGCTCGCCAATACATTGAAGAACCACAAATAAAAAACTTAAGCCCAGACTAATCTCTGGAATGTTGTGCTTAACTGCTAGCAGAGCTAATAAAACAGTTAGAGCCAACGTCTCTTCTTATTATTATTTTATTTCTTTTTATCGTTATCATGCGTTCGCCAAATGCATAAAGGCAATTGGTGCATCCGCAGGGTCATCGTACGTGACCAGTTCCCACGCTTCAGGCTGAGCCATCAACGCACGAAGTAATTTATTATTTAAAGCATGCCCAGATTTGTAGGCACTAAACTCACCAATGAGCTGATACCCAAGTAAATACAAGTCACCGATGGCATCTAGAATTTTATGCTTTACGAATTCGTCTTCGTAACGTAGCCCATCGTCATTCAAGATGGTGTATGAGTCCATCACAATGGCGTTGTCATGGCTACCACCCAACGCCAAGCCAGCTTCACGCAAAGCCTCGACTTCGTGCATAAAACCAAATGTCCTAGCGCGGCTAACTTCTTTTACAAATGAGGTTGTCGAGAAATCGACGGTGGCTTGCTGGGGAGACTTTGCGAAAATTGGGTGATCAAAGTTGATCGAAAAGGACACTTTAAAGCCTTCGAAAGGCTCTAGTTGAGCCCATTTATCACCATCTTCTATCTTTACTGGCTTCTTTACCCTTATAAACTTCTTTGGTGCAGTCTGTTCAACGACGCCAGCCGACTGTACCAAGAACACAAAGGGAGCGGCACTGCCGTCCATAATCGGCACTTCTGGCGAGGTCAATTCAACATAAACATTGTCTATGCCTAAACCAGCCAAAGCCGACATCAGGTGTTCGACGGTTGAAACACTTACATCACCTTCTTGTAAGGCTGTGGATAAGCGAGTATCACCAACTCGATCAGGTTTTGCGATTAATTCTACAACGGGGTCTAAATCAACGCGTCGAAAAACAATACCGGTATCGACGGCTGCGGGGCGAAGTGTTAAATAAACCTTCTCACCCGTGTGCAGCCCGACCCCTGTGGCTCGGATTACATTTTTAAGAGTACGTTGATTGATCATTCAATGTCGCCGTTTTTCACTTCACATCATTATGCCATACCGGCTCGAGCATTGAAAAAGCCTCGAACGCACCCAAAAAACCACCCCGATCGGCTTTCTGACGCTACCATATTAGTACTTCGCTCTCTCTCTACCTTCGTGGTCAACCGAACCAGAATTGACCAAGCTGTAGAGAGATCACCAAGTGACATATGCATGTAATATTGAGTCATTATTAGGTCAGTTTGATGTTAAACCGCCATACGAATAGTCAACTTTGATTAAATCGTGAGCCAATTGTCCAACATCAAAAATCTTAAGCGCCAAATCCTACACGAAACGGGAGGAATTGTGTAGGTTTGACGCACAGTATTAATGCATGCAAACCAAAAGGGCTCGATGCTAACTTTCATTGTTTTGCAACAATACTTAACATGTATTTAAATGACCGCTCATATCAACTGGCCGATTTTCTGGCCTATTGATCTTTTTTAGTCCGCTTGACGGCGTAAAAAGGTCGGAACATCCAGGCTATTTTCGCCTTCGGTATCAAATAGCGGTAACTCGCTCGAATCAACGCCACG
>CALKRK010000256.1 GCA_937989675.1 uncultured Arenicella sp.
TCGAATGGGCTGTAGGTAAATTCGCTCAAGAATGCGTTGGCCGCCGGATTAAAGCGCGGGTCGCCTGAAATGACCTGACGCCAGTTATCTATGATTTCTGCGCCAGTGTTGATACCAATTTCATCCAACGGAATTCCATCGCCAGTGATGGTGCCGCGAAAAATAGAATTTGATCTTCCGCCCACACCAGGAATACACTGGTTATTAGAGCTAGGTATGACAGAGTCAGCACGATTTGCATTACAGCCTGCATCCAGAATAAAACCGCCAAAGTTATGTGTGGCCGGTCCGAATGCACCACCGGTAATTGCCGACGCTCCATCATCTAATTCACGGTACGACAGTCGTGTCTTGATCGTTAATTGCTCGGTTGGCTCGAAATAGAGCGTTCCGTTAATATTCCATTGCGACTCATCACCTAGGGTTTCTCCTGGAACGGCAGAGTTCTCATGATGCCCTTCAATATCGTCAGCTCTAACACCGAGACGGTACTTTAGTTTGCTCGAAATCGGCCCTTCAATGCCCGCGGCAAGCCTATACTCACCTCGATCGGCAACAGTTAAGTCGACTTCTCCAGAAAACTCGTCACCCGGTACTTTGGTAATGTAATTGATTGCGCCTGAAAATGTATTTCTTCCGTATAGAGCGGATTGAGGGCCCTTGGTAATCTCAACAAGCTGCAATTCGTTAACGCCAATCGATTGAATACCACCCGATATTGCGATGCCGTCTAAAAACACAGTGGCCGTCTGCCTTAAACGATCACCTGTATCGAGAAAAATTCCACGAAAACGGGGAGTCGTATTAACGCGAGCGTTGTTATTTACTCCACTGTTAAATTTTTCAATGAACAGGCCTGGTGTCGCCTTCGAAATATCGAGAATGCTATCAAAACCGGCTTGCTCTAGCTCGAGCTGCCCAAACGCACTGACGGCCAAAGGCGCGTCCTGGATTGTTTCAGCCCGTTTACGCGCTGTAACTATAATTTCTTCCAAAACTGTGTCTGCGACGGCAGTCATCGAAACACACGGTGCTGTCAACGCAATGATGCACGCCTGAGCGAGTTTTGCTTTACGTAAATTTTTCATTTTCAAATCCTCTTATAAACCTTCTGTCAAACTTGTCGAAGACGACAACAAGCGATATCGAATATTATTAACAGTTATTGCGATAATGCTATATCAATATAACTTTATAGATGTACACTAGAGGCTCGTATTCATGAGCCCCAATCGAAAACAACTCAAAAAGTAACGTGTTTAACAACTCTCAATTATATGACTTACGATCAATCGGGTTGAATTCCGATTACGTTTTCGAAACTGGCGGAGCTTTGCCTACGTCTTTCATCGTGCAAAAACTAGACGGCTCTGCAAGCCCGCTTGATAGATTGTATAAAGGCGTGTTTGAGTTGTTTTTGCCCACAAGACCTTTAAGCCTTCAGGAATTATCCGGTCAATTTCAACGCCAGCGATTTAATTATCGCTTGGGTTCAATTGCCTTCTGCCACCCGGGAATGAGTTGGCTTATTGCGTGGGAGGGTTCTATTGAGGGAGTATTGTTGGTTTGGGAACCCGAAGTAATACAGAAAGCCGCATCGAATCTCTTTGATGAAGATTTTTCACAGTTAACTTGGCGTAGGGCCTTGGGTGACTATGTTCCAGCAATTGCGTATCTGGGCTTGGACATTGCGAGCCAAGTCACCTCAGGTTACCCTGCAGGAGAAAAACACGTCGAATTACTAATTGAAGCATTGTTGGCCTTATGTTTGCGCAGATATGCATCGACGCCACAGCGTGACACAGCGCTAGCCGGCGTTATGAGCCGGCAAGTACTTCAAGCTATTAGCTTTATCAACGCCAATCTAACCACTGATTTATCAATTGAAGAAATACGCACACGAAGCGCTGTTTCAAAATCACATCTAAATAGATTGTTTCGTACTGAAGTAGGCATCAGTCCTTGGGAGTACGTTCAACGCCAACGAATACTACTCGCTGGGGATTTGTTGAAAACATCAGACCATACGATAGATCATATTTGTTTGCTGCTCAGGTTTAACAGCCGTTCAAATTTCAACAGAAGGTTTTCAATAAAATACGGATGCACACCAAGCCAATATAAAGCAAGAAATTAACCGTTCTTGTATCAATAGTAAGCCTTAGAATTGGATGAGGGCACATACGCTGAACCCCCGCCAGATTTTTGGCGAAAAAAAGCCCGGCTAAACCGAGCTTTTTCTAAGATATCGTCAAGCGACTATTTTAGCGTGGCTTGATAGCGTTCAGCAGAATCAATGATTTCCTGACGTGCTTCATCTTTACCGGCCCAGCCACGAACTTTCACCCATTTGCCTTGCTCTAGGTCTTTGTAGTGTTCGAAGAAATGCGCGATTTTATCCAGCATTTCTTGTTGTACGTCGCGAAAAGTTGAAACGTTATTATAGAACTTGGTCAACTTTTCAACTGGTACCGCTAAGATTTTCGCATCTTCTCCGGCTTCGTCTTCCATTTGCAATACCCCAATTGGGCGCACGCGAACAACGGAACCAGTTACCAGCGGGAAGGGAGCAAGTACAAGTACATCGGTTGGGTCACCATCGTCAGACAAAGTTTGTGGTACATAACCGTAGTTACATGGGTAATGCATAGCGGTAGACATAAAGCGATCCACAAACATAGCGCCTGTTTCTTTATCTACTTCGTACTTAATTGGATCGCCATAACGCGGTATTTCGATAATAACGTTTACGTCATCAGGCAGTGATTTGCCTGGACCGACATTGTTTAAAGCCATCTTGATTGCTCCGAAAGATTGGTCTTGAAAAATTGGCTGTATTATACTGATTTGGTGGTTTTAAACAGCCGTGCAAAACCAAAAAGTAAACGAAAACAATAATTATTTTTTACTCCCTTATAACTGGGATAGAGGTCGGACCAACTTAGATTTAATTAGTTTTATAATCGAATTTGTTAGTGAAGTTCGGCTGCCTTCAGTGCACTGCCTATAGTTTGTATAGGCAAGGCCTGAAAAGGGGAGTGCGGTCTTCTACTTTCAGCAGTACGGATTATCTTCGTTAGTTTGTCAGCTGCCCCTGGGAGCCACCGGAGGACACTCTATGTCTGTACAAGCTGTACCAGCCTTATTCGGAGTAGTTGGTTTAATCTTCGCCTTCATCATCTACATGATGATCGCCAAACAAAAAGTGGCGGAAGGCAAAGTTGCCAGCATTGGCCATCAAATTCATATTGGCGCTATGGCCTTTATGCGCCGCGAATACACGATTCTATTTATATTTGTTGCCGTTTTAGCCGTCTTTATCGCATTTTCAGCTCTTGGTATGAACACGATGTATGCGTTCCTGCTGGGCGCATTTTGTTCCGCCTTTGCCGGTTACATTGGGATGTTTACCGCCACCAAAGCCAACACTCGAACCACGACGGCTGCCCATGAGAAAGGCGCAGCTTCAGCGCTAATAACAGCCTTTAATGGTGGTTCAGTGATGGGTTTAACTGTCGCATCGATGGGCTTACTTGGTTTAGGCATCCTGTATTACGTGTATGGTGCAAACGCAGAAAGCGCGCACACCATTCACGGCTTTGGTATGGGTGCATCGGTTGTCGCACTGTTTTCACGGGTTGGTGGTGGTATCTTTACCAAGAGCGCCGACGTTGGCGCCGACCTAGTCGGTAAAGTTGAAGCCGGCATACCTGAAGATGACCCGCGCAATCCCGCTGTGATCGCCGACAACGTTGGTGATAACGTCGGCGATGTTGCTGGTATGGGTTCGGACATTTTCGAGTCTTATTGCGGTTCGATGATCGCCACAATTGCGATCGCATCAACGCTTAGTGGAGCGATGCTTGTATCACTGGGCGGCAAGCAAGAAGCTCTAATGGGTTTACCACTGGCTTTGTCATCCATTGGTCTGATTTGCTCGGTGCTGGGCATTTTATTGGTCGCCTTGATGAGTAATAGCTCCGCGGAGAAAGCACTGCGTGCAGGTACCATGGGATCATCGCTTCTTTTTATCATTGCGTCTTATTTTCTGATTGGAAAGTTTGGTATCGCAAACAGCGTTTGGTATTCGGTAGTGATCGGCTCGATTGGTGGCATTATCATTGGCCTAGTTACCGAGTACTACACGGCTGGGAAACCAATCCGCACCATCGCGGCCGCTGGTGAGACCGGCGCGGCGACGGTGATTATCTCTGGTTTGGCAATCGGCATGCAGTCAGTGATCATTCCTATTCTTACCCTTTGTGGAATTATTTATTTCGCAAGTCAGTTTGCCGGCCTGTATGGTGTGGCTATTGCCGCGGTTGGTATGTTGGCCACCGTCGGAATCACCATGGCTATTGATGCATATGGCCCAGTAGCAGATAACGCTGGCGGTATTGCGGAAATGGCCGGCTTGGGTGAAGACACTCGCAAAATTACCGACTCACTCGACGAAGTTGGCAACACTACCGCGGCAATCGGTAAAGGTTTTGCAATTGGCGCGGCGGCTCTAGCAGCTTTGGCGATTATCTCGGCCTTTATTGAAACCGTTTCAGCACGTATCGATGGCTTTAGCCTGCAGATCAATAACCCTGAAGTCTTAGTAGGCATGTTCATCGGTGGCATTTTCCCATTCTGGGTCAGCAGCCTTACCATGACTGCCGTTGGCGATGCGGCTTTCGACATGATTAAAGAAGTACGCCGTCAGTTCAAAGAAATTCCTGGCTTACTCGAAGGAACCGCTGAACCCGACACCGCGCGCTGTGTTGACATCGCTACTACGGCGGCTTTAAAGCGTATGATATTGCCAGGCATTTTGGCCGTATCCGCGCCAGTGGTCGTGGGTTTTGGTATCGGAGCAGAAGCACTTGGTGGCATGTTGGGTGGCGCCTTATTGGGCTGTGTGTTGCTGGCGATTACCATGGCGAATGCAGGCGGTGCATGGGACAACGCGAAGAAGTACGTTGAACGCGGCAATCATGGCGGCAAAGGTTCAGATACCCATGCGGCGGTGGTAGTCGGTGATACGGTCGGCGATCCATTCAAAGACACTTCTGGCCCGTCGATGAACATTCTGATTAACGTAATGGCCATCGTAAGCTTGGTAATAGCGCCGTTATTGAGCTAAGCATAAGTAATGTAAATCAAAAAAGCGCCAGCTCGTGTTTCACGGGCTGACGCTTTTTTATTCTATATTTTCAGGAAACCCTTTATCACTCGGTATATAGGGCAGCACTCGCTCAACTACTTCTTCAATCACAACATCTGGCTTTCGAATCGCTATCTCTTTATAGAGTGACTCAAAATCACTTTGCTTCCATACATAGGTTGCCACCTCAAATTGACGTGAAAAGTAAAGTTGCAGGGAGTCACCAAATGAGTCTCGATAAACCAAGGCACTTTTTCGGCCTTTGTCACACGTCGTTACTTTTCTCATTTTAGCGAGGTCTTGTTCTGTTGAGCGATCAATTGGCAGGCACAGCCCCCTTAGCCGAGGGAGCGGGTGAACCTCTGTATGTTTCTCAAGTTGCACCATAGCCGATAAGTCACCCGGTTTATCAATTGCACGAAATTCAAATTCATTATCTTCAAATAGTCGAGCTGGATAACTATCTGGAACTAACTTGTTAACGGCTAACATGATGTCATATTGGGCTAAATTGGCACCCAGCAAGTTCCAGTGAGTGTCGTACTTAAAATACACATCGGCAGTCTTTCTCTTTTCTAATAAGGCTGGTCGTAAATCAACAACAGTAACGTCTGTGTTTTCTTTTAAGTATCCCAACAATTGATCAGTACCCGAACGTGGCCCTTCCTTTTTAATGTTTTTGGGTAACTTATCAAAATATATCGTGTGCTTATTAGGCGCCACGGTATAGATGTATTCGATATTCTGACTTTTTAACCAATCGCGGCGCTTTTCAAGTTGAGCCGCTGCAACTTCAAGGTCTTCTTGAGAATAAATTTCGATATGGCGTGCATCGCCAAAAGGGTTGTCGTTACCTTTGTTGCTTGGTCTTGGGCTCCCTAAAAATAGCCAACCATCCTGCCCAAGGGTTACATCTTTAACGGCACTACGAGAAGTGAAATATGACATCAATTTTATATAACGAGAATTCAGCTTTTTGCGGTAACCAAACTGATCTGCGTAGTAATCATCAAACCTATTTGGGTAGCTTACTAACTCATCTGTATTTTTAGGTGGGCTAGGCAATTGTGCCAGTAGCCGCTTTTCTGACTTTGAGTATTCTTGATCTTGTTTTAATACACTTCGGACCAGCGGTGCCGAAATCGCGATGAGAAATATGGCAATACCGACAACTGAAACAATTGATGTGGTTCTCTCTACTCTTTGCATGCCACTAGAACCTAAAGTAGATAAATGGGTTGTAGGTAGATGACGCCACCTTAAGCATGCTCAAGTAGAGCAAACAACTAACTGCCATCAGTAAGCCTAATTGATGAAGAGTATTTTTTTCAGCGTTGCCGTTTACATCAACAAACTTAGATACAACTGGCGTCGACAACAGCATAGCTATACCCATAATTAACAAAGAATCGTTCGGGACAAGCTGCGTAAAATCAAAAGAAGATATTTCCCAATTGGTTACATTAAACAGTGCATAACAGTAATCTAATGCTGAACGAAGATCCTCCGCACGGAAAAACACCCAAGAAATTAGTACTACTAAAATCAGATAGAGGTGTTGAATGGGAGCCCAGATTTTACTCAAAATATTCTTGAAGCCTGCATGTTCGATAGTTAGAAAGAGCCCGTGGAACAACCCCCAAACAACAAAGTTCCAGCTAGCACCATGCCAAATTCCGGTCAGTAGAAAGACGATAAGTAAATTACGGTAAGTTAGATACCGGAACTTGTTCTTACTTCCTCCGAGCGGTATATACACATAATCTCTAAACCAATGAGATAAAGAGATATGCCATCTTTGCCAAAATTCTCTAAGTGATCTAGAGGCATAGGGGTAATTAAAATTCTCCTGAAACTTGAATCCAAACATTCTACCTAGACCAATCGCCATATCAGAATACCCTGAAAAGTCGAAGTAAATTTGCAATGCGTACGCCGTCACGCCGATCCATGCGATCGGAGCACTTAGATCATTGCCAGACATTGCGAAAGCCGCATCTGCAATTTCACTAAGAGGGTTAGCTATCAACATCTTTTTACTAAGCCCAAAAGCGAATCGTGTTACGCCCGAATAGAAAAGCGAAGACTCGTGCACTCTGCTCACAATTTGTTTCGCCACATATTGGTAACGAACAATTGGTCCGGCGATAAGTTGTGGGAATAGAGAGATATAGAGCGCTAAATTGATGAGGCTTTTCTGTGCAGGCACCTCTCGGCGATACACATCGACTAGATAAGAGATCGCTTGAAAAGTGAAAAATGAGATGCCTAGAGGCAAGTGAATAGGGGCAATATCTATCTGCAGTCCGACAGGGTCGAGTAGGGCACGGTTAAGATTATCGACGATGAAGTTAGCGTATTTAAACACAATCAGCACTAGGCAATTGATCGCTACACCGAACACAAGATAGGGCTTAGCCGCGCTGCCAGGCGCCTCTAATTTTTTAGCTATCCCATTTCCAACAATATAGTTTAACCCGATCGAAGCCAGCATTACGGCCGTGAAAAACACTTCACCCCAAGCGTAAAACGTTAAGCTAAATAGCACCAGTAAGGCGTTCTTAAGAATACGCGGGCTAACGTAGTATATAAGCAGCACGAGTGGCAAAAAGCCAAACAAAAAAATGGGGGAACTGAAAACCAAGGAGCTGCTACCGATCGAGTTTCTGTTGGGATTATTGTTGTTTGAAACTAATATCTATTGACTAAGCATCAACAAATAAAACGCTCACACATATTCTAGATGCTAGGAAAAACGGGTTGAGAATGTCAATGAAATTGGGCAACTGGATAATGCAAGAATCAACCGCTAAAGGCAACTGTAGACTAGAGCAAACCTTTAGAGCAATTATGACGACGCAGTAAGCCAGCTAAACGTCTCCCGATCGCTTTGATAAGCTTCACTAGTTAACAATGTTAGAATGCAAGACGAACAATTTTAGAGCGGGACTTAGCTAGCTTATGAAAACCAATTTTGTAACCCTAATTGCGGCGATCTTTTGCTTTGCTATCACCGGTCTTGCTCACTCAAAAAATTCTTCAATAGAATTGTTCGAGCTTACTAACTCGAAGAGCTCAGCTCCAAATACACAGTTGTATTTCAACATCAGAATTAACAACCTACTTAGAAAAGTCAGTGTTGGCGACACATTGTCGATTCCAATACCAGGTGAAGCACCTATAGATTTTGATGTGGCCAGAATATCCAAAACGCGCTTAGGAAACATCACCATCGCTGGCCGAGATAATTCAAATAATGACTTACTTCTCACGGTTGGAGCCAAGCTTGTTTTTGGTCATATCAGCGGAGCAAATATGCGCTACGCTATTAGTTATATTCCAGCAACTGGTCAAGTATTAGTTAATCAACGCGCTCCTGAACTTACCCCTTTTGATTTAGGAGAAGACGGTAAAATACCTCCACATTTTTTGGACGGTAAAACAATAAGAAGTCGACCCAAGATAGGTAAGTTGCAGTTAAGTAAGGCGAAGTCTCAAGCGAAAACAATGTCGGAAATCACCTTGCTGGCCATTTATTCACCTGAATTTGCAACAGGCTTTGGTGACCCTTTAGCTCGTATCAATCAGATGATCGCCTTTACCAATGCGTCGTTTTCACGCAGCGGTATTTTTATCCGGCTCAAGTTGGCACGTGCGCAACAACTTAATTTCCCCAACGGCTCAGGCAACGGAACACTTCTAGACCAAGTCACAAACGGAGCTGGAGCTTTTAGTGGTATCCCAGCACTAAGAGACAAAGTCGGTGCTGATATGGTAACCGTATTACGATTTTTGCCACAAAATTTCGGCTCAGGCATCGCTTGGGTAAATGGCGACAATGACCGATTCGCCTTCTCGGTAAATCAGTTTTCGCCGGTTGGGTTTGACTCTGTTTTCGCACATGAAATAGGGCACAACCTGGGTTCTGGGCATGAAAGAGCGTCTGTTAACCCATCTGCTAGCGGCCCTTGCAGTTTCAACCTTACGGGTTTTTCCTGTGGGCATGGAAATCAAGCCGCTGGATGGGGAACAGTAATGTCGCGGCTCAATAGTGGCCGAGTGAACCATGTTTTTAGTAATCCAGCGTTGACCTGTGTGGGCCAGCCCTGTGGTATACCTCAAGGCCAATCCGGCGCAGCCGATAACAACGCAAGCTTTAACTTTGCGCGTACTCTGGTTGAAAATTTCCGGGAAGACCCAAAGAACGGCTCCTTACCCGCAACGATCTTTATCCTGCTCAATGAGGACTAATAACCCGGTTGTAGCTTTTTACAAGTATGCCTTTAGACTTGGTAAAAAGTACTCGCTCACTAGTATCGTATCGCCTTGAAAATCATATGGTGTGCGACGCGCTGCTACGGACTGATCACCGAATTTAGCAACCGTGATCTCTCTCTTGGAAACGCGGATTCGACCATTCTTAAATAGCAGATGACCTAACGGTGTTCTGCCCAAATTGACCAAACCATTCTTTCCATTAGTTACTAAGGACAAGGGCACGATACTGCGTGCATACACTACCGGCGTTCCATGAATTTCGAGCTCCACTTCACGAATCATGGCCGCATGATGCAAAGCTTTGCCCTGTTTTTTCTGCTCATGAAAATAGGGTATCGCTAACCGCTGTTGCAGTACATTAACTCTAAAATTGTCTTTACTTAATTTGACTAAGGCAGCCGTCAACGAGCCTTTATCGGTGACCCAAGACTTCCAAATAGACTCTATCTTTGACACTGAATTTTTTGTATCTGGCCACCAATTGTAGTGCCGCGCCAGTGAACGGTAATCCTTATTCATACTGATCGTGATTTTGTACTGTTAGTAGGGCGGCAGAGCTAAACTATGCTTTACTAATTGTCGCTTGCTGGAGAATAGGCAATGGCACGTGGATCAAGGCGCAAATAACCCGTAACATTTCATGCTCTGCAGTAACTACTTGCTCATCATCTAACACTGTATTAGCTAGAGCGGTTACAACTACAGATTTATCTTTGGCAGTTAGTTGATCCAGCTTCTCTATCGAATTGTCTAATTCTTCTTGCCAGTTATCAGTAAAGCTTAAGTTGGTATGGTTGATGTTTGCCGTTGACATGCCAGCTCGGAACGCTTTTTGCGCGGCTTGCAGACCAGCCGAAGACTCACTATTTTGACCGTGAGACGCCACTACACTCACTACCTGAGTCAACTCATTTACGCAGGACGACAGTTTGCGCTTACCGTGTAAACGCGTTCTATTTGGAATGTGTGCTTCGTGTAAATATTTCCGAATCAAGCGCGACAACAAATACTCGAATGAATCAATTTTGTTATCTGCCGCTGCGAGACCATCAATGGTTTTCAGTATTTTTTCGATATCTGAAATCGGCCGACGTTTTAATGTAGGAAAACAAATTTCCAACAATGGCAAACGTTGGTCAGGATGGACCAAGCCGTGTGATGTAACTAAATGCTGCAGTTTGCGTTCTGAAATATCACCCATCTCTTGAACCACGGCAAGTAGCTGATTCTCACGTAGCTCATTATCTTCATCCAGCAAACAATAGAATAACACCTCAGGCGCCCATTCAAGACTGTGCGCAGACGCAGACAAACCGGTTGGAAGCGAAGCTGCCATCAGGGCAGCAGCCGCTATCCGTTCAAAATCAGGGTTGCCAATATTGTCAACTAAATCTTCAACATTAAAAATACCGCCTTTTTTGGATTTAGCTTCGAGCTTTCTATCTTGTTCTTTCTGCGCTATCTCTGCTTGTTCGTGCTCTCGCTTTTCGGTCTTTTTTAATTTTTCGGCTAAGCGCTCAATTTCATTAGAATCAAAACTTCGATCAATTCGTTCTATGCGCTTCTCTAGTGGCGGGTGTGTGGCAAACATCAAAGAACGATAACCGGTGCCAAACAACATATGACTCACTTCTTCGGAATCGGATTTCAAATAGGATGAATGATTATAGGCAGCAATCTTTTTAAGTGCGCCAGAAATACCACTTGGGTCACGAGTAAATTGCACGGCAGAAGCATCCGCCAAATATTCTCGCTGACGGGAAAGGGCGCTTTTCATCCAACGCGCAAAGAACAAGCCGATATAACCGACCATCATCAACGCCGCACCAATTGCGACAATGCCCATACCGCTATTGTCGCGCGACGAAGACACACGGTATCGGCTAGAGTAAAGAAACTTACGGCCCAGTATTGCAATTACCATGATGCCAAAGATAACACCCATCATACGAATATTAATGCGCATGTCGCCGTTAAAAATATGACTAAACTCGTGCGCGATAACCCCTTGTAATTCACTTCGATTAAGCTTTTCGAGCGTTCCTTGAGTTACTGCGACGGCTGCGTCAGCAGGCGTATAACCGGCTGCAAATGCGTTGATCCCGGGCTCGTTCTCCATAACATAAACTTCAGGTACCGGCGCTCCAGATGCAAGTGCGATTTCCTCAACAACGTTATATAAACGCCGTCGCAAAGGGTCGCGCGTGTCTGGCGTCACAATAGTCGCACCCATGTCACGAGCCACTTTGCCGCCGCCGCTTCGTAAGCTGGCTATCTTCCCTAAGCTTGCTAAGCCAATTACGCCGCCAGTCGCGGCACTGCTACCAATTAAAAGCTGATAATTCGAAGCCCAAACATCTGGGTTTAAAACCGACCCGATACCACCTTGGCTTATATGCGCAACACCAGCGGAGACCGGCTGCTGTAGCGCAAAGACCATTAAGACGATCAAATCCACCGCCAAAACGATAAGAAGGGTAACGCCCAGAAAAGCGAATAGAATCCAGCGTGATTGCTTACGGGCTTTTTCTTGATGCTCAAAAAAGTTCATAGGGGTCTTCGGAGCTCGAATTTCTTGATCAGAGGTGCATTACATTGCACCTCTACTCGGTGATGACACCAGTTGTTTTCAAAAGAGTAGCAACACCATTTATGGCGAACCCACTCTAGTGATCTACTCACTTCCGGCGCTTTAACTTTTCGGTGATTTAAAACGAGACCTTAGGTACTTCCTTCATCTTCTCGTCTTCAATTTCCAAAAGCTCGGCCGGTTTAAACACAAACCAGTTGGCTATAAAATTGCTCGGAAATTGCTCGCGCAGATTGTTATACATCATGACCGCGTCGTTGTAGGCCTGCCGTGCAAACGAGACTTTGTTTTCAGTGGTCGTTAGCTCTTCCGAGAGCTGCATCATGTTTTCGTTGGCCTTTAAATCAGGATAAGATTCAGAAAGCGCAAACAGTCGACCAAGCGCTCCACTTAAACCTTGCTCAGCTTGGCCAAGCTGTTTCATTGCTTCTGGGTTCGTAGGGTCAGATTTCGCCGCATTCAAACCCGATACAGCTGTATTGCGCGCGTTAATTACCGCTTCTAAAGTTTCCTTTTCATGCGCCATATAACCTTTTGCTGTCTCCACCAAATTGGGGATCAAATCGTGTCGCCGTGTGAGCTGTACATCGATCTGAGCAAACGCATTTTTATAATTATTTCTGCCTGCAACCAAACGGTTGTACATGCCCACGCCAAAAAATATTATTGCGGCAAAAATTATAAGAAGAATAGTTCCAGTTCCCATCACTGTGTCCTCTATTGTTTTGGTTGACCCTTTATATCAGATAAGGGCGTTATTGTGGAAATTCATCGCAGCTTCGTCACAAACCACGAAATTGCCATTACCGGATCTGCAGTCTTATAACTTGCGCTTACGGATCTCGATCAGTACGTCAATAAACCCAACTAGAATGAATACCGAAAACAGACAGCGCCATGGCTTCTGCAAGCCAAGGCTCACTCTCAGTAATAGAGCATACAAGCGTTAACAAACCCGTGCCAAGCCCGACGATCGAAAGAACAAGCCGCCTCTCCTGCAACCAACCGACGCCAATCAGGCTTGCCGCCACGCCAACGCTCCCCCCACTTTATCCATGTCGCAATATGCAACTGATCAAATAAGTGTTGAGTAAGGACATTGGTCAAAGTAGTAAAAAATGAACCCAGCATAAGCAAACGGAAAAACCATTTCCCAGCGATGTCCGTCGCGCATGGTTTGTCTGTTTGAGCTGCTAAATTCTGAGCTGCCAATTAAGTAGGGTATATCAGCCTCTGTTTTTGCAAATTCAAAGGCGATAATAGGTGTGTTAAACCCCTTAGGAAGCTCCACTCTAGATGGAAGGATATTGCTCAATATTATAGCAGTAGCCAGCGCTATCAGCGCACATGCGGTTGAGGCATAGTTGATAGCTCTAGCAGATCCCATCATCGTAGCCTGACATTGGTACCCTGTGCTCGTCAACAAATTTCAAAGTCCATATATATGTAAGAGCGAACAGGCTCTTCATATTGTTTTTGGCTTTATAGATTATTGCCCGATGGCCATCCAGATAGATAGCTTGGAGAGTCGACAATGAGTGCCGGTCAATCATAACCGTTCATGTGGCGATATTAGTTCTAGCCTACTTAATGTAATTGATTACAAAATGATTACTCATGAATAGGTTAGGACCTCGGACATTAATAAATGTGGTAACTTTGTTTTAGGAGGAAGGAACATGCAAAACTGATGAGGTTCTAAACCTGATTCGGTGATGCGCCAATACGTGCGCAGTTTGCGCAATATGAATATTAAAAAGGGAAACCCAATGACAGCTAAAAGATTCTTGCTTTCAATAAGTACGATGTTATTGCTAGCATCTCAGATTGTTTCGGCAACCGAACACTATTTTGTTGCTCCTGGTACTAATTTTCATCAGGTTTATAGTGAAAAAACAGAACGACATTATGAGCTACTTGTCACCTTACCTAGCAGCTATAGTAGTAGTCCTGATCGACATTATCCTGTTATCTATCTGACAGACGCTCAGTGGCATATGGCACTTGTTACTGAAATCCTCGGTAAACTTAATTACGATAACCATCTACACGAGATGATTATCGTTGGCGTATCCTATCCAGGTAAGGATGCCAATTACGACCAGCTGCGGCTTAAAGATATGACACCTTTAGCTATCCCGGACATACCAGGAACTGGTTCAGCAGATGTGTTTTTGGATATTTTTGAAAACCAATTCATGCCACTTATTGAGAAAAAATATCGGGTTAATTCCGAGGTTAGAGTACTTGGTGGAGTGTCACTTGGCGGTATGTTTTCTCTATATGCAGCCTTTAAAAAACCCGATCTGTTCAAAAGATACATCGCAATTACACCAGGTGTAATTGCCAACGACGGTTATCTTTTTGATTACGAGGAATCGTACTCTAAAAAACACAAATCTCTTCCAATTCGATTATTTACAACCTATGGCGAGGACGAATACCCGCTATTTAAAGACCCTATCTTGAAATTTCAGAATATACTGCACTCAAGAAACTATGAGGGTCTTTCACTGAGGAATCATTCCGTGGAAGAAGGTCGTCATGGCAGTGTATCAATAGAGGGTTGGATGCACGGATTATTATGGGTATTTAAAGACAGGCGCACTGGAAAGCCAGACCCATTGAAGTCGATGTTTGACGCGATGAATAGTGAGTGAAATTTTATATAGGAATTTGATCAACAGCGCCGCCTAAACTCGAGGTTTTCGTGTCTTACCAGTCGATAAGCTTACAAATGAGTTATCGGGGATTCGTTCGTAACAGTTAAGATCAGTCGCCAATGAAAACTGACTAGCCATACTTGTCGTACTGCCTAGATTTAGTATGAAAGATAAAAAAAGCCCTAGCACTGCGAAGTACTAGGGCTTGATGAACATAACAGACGTTAGATCTAACGTCGTTTCATTCGCTTCTTGAGTGCCTGTAATTGAGCTGCAGCTTGCGCCAGCTCGGCTTTAGCGCGCGCATAATCTATGTCTGCGTTGCTATCTTTTAGGGCCTGTTCGGCTTTACGTTGTGCTTCAAGCGCTGCGGCTTCGTCTAAGTCGTCGGCACGTATCGCGGTGTCGGAAAGCACAGTGATCTTCTTCGGAGTAACTTCAAGAATACCACCCGATACGTAGATTACCTGTTCTTCACCATCCGCTGTTTGAACACGAACATCACCAGGCTTAAGGTTAGTAAGCAGAGGAGTGTGTTGCGGGTAAATACCCAACTCACCGGCTTCTGCGGTCGCAATTAGCATGGTTGCTTCGCCTGAGAAGATTTCATTCTCGGCACTGACTACTTCAACTTGCATTGTACTCATAATGTTCTCTTTATCCGCTGATAACCGCTTCTGCGGTTAGGTTGCTTGCAACCTCACGCTGAAGGCTCTCGTTCTATTCGCTACAACCGCTAATAAGGCGGCTGCCAAATTAATGAAAAGCTCGGGTCTTAATGAGGATGATTTGATTCAGGGCTAGGCGCCAACTCGCGGAGGGGAGGGAGCGTACTGAGCAAATTGGCAACAACGCCATGGATTAAATCAGACCATTAAGACATAGATTTAGCTTTCTCGATTACTTCCTCGATCCCACCAACCATATAAAACGCTTGCTCTGGGTATTGATCCATTTCGCCGCTCAAAATAGCTTTAAATCCAGCAATGGTTTCTTTCAGAGAAACGTACTTACCATCTGCACCGGTAAATACTTGCGCTACGAAGAATGGTTGTGACAAGTAACGTTGGATCTTACGAGCTCGGGCAACGGTTTGTTTGTCTTCTTCAGACAGTTCATCCATACCTAGGATCGCAATGATGTCACGCAGTTCTTTATAACGCTGCAACGTGTTTTGTACGCCGCGTGCAACCTGATAGTGATCGTCACCAATAACTAGCGGATCAAGTTGGCGTGATGATGAATCCAATGGATCTACCGCAGGGTAAATACCTAGCTCAGCAATTTGACGTGACAATACGAGTGTCGCATCCAAGTGAGCAAAGGTTGTCGCAGGCGATGGGTCGGTCAAATCATCCGCAGGTACGTAAACAGCCTGGAAAGAGGTAATTGAACCACTCTTAGTGGAAGTAATACGCTCTTGCAGGGCACCCATTTCACTCGCGAGAGTAGGTTGGTAACCTACCGCTGACGGCATACGGCCTAATAGGGCTGATACTTCTACCCCCGCTAGGGTGTAACGGTAAATGTTATCAATAAACATCAATACGTCACGACCTTCATCACGGAAATATTCAGCCATTGTCAAACCAGACAAAGCAACACGTAGACGGTTACCTGGAGGCTCGTTCATTTGGCCGTAAACCATGGCTACTTTATCAAGTACACCGGCTTCTTTCATTTCGTAGTAGAAGTCATTACCTTCACGAGTACGTTCACCAACGCCCGCAAATACTGATAGACCTTCTTGTGCAACCGCGATGTTGTTGATTAGCTCCATCAGCGTTACAGTCTTACCAACACCCGCACCACCGAATAAGCCAACCTTACCGCCTTTAGCGATAGGCATGATCAAATCGATTACCTTAATACCGGTCTCTAAGATAGCGGTATCAGCGGCTTGATCAGCGTAAGCAGGTGGTTCACGGTGAATAGGGTCGCGGCGAACCGCTTCAACATCACCTGCATTATCAACCGGACGTCCGAGAACGTCCATGATACGGCCAAGAGTGCCTTGACCAACCGGAACCGAAATCGGCGCGCCAGTATTATCTACGGCCAAGCCACGCTTCAGACCTTCAGTTACGCCCATCGCGATTGTGCGAACGATACCGTCGCCCAATTGCGCCTGCACTTCCATGGTTAAATCGGCTTCGGGTACAACTAACGCGTCATATACGTTTGGCACGGCATCAGCTGCAAACTGAACGTCTACAACCGCGCCAATGATTTCAACAATATTTCCGGAACTCATTTTGGTTTCCTCTTAATACTCAATTTTAAATTCTTTCTAACTAATTCTTTAAACGATAACTAGGCTTGTGCATGGTTGCGCCAGCAAACTACACCGCACTCGCGCCCGCCACAATCTCGGATATTTCCTGCGTGATCGCCGCTTGACGAGCTTTGTTGTATACCAACTCAAGCTCACCAATAAGATCACCAGCATTATCACTCGCTGATTTCATTGCAACCATACGAGCGGACTGTTCGCAAGCCACATTCTCAACCACCGCTTGGTAAATTTGCGATTCAACATAGCGCTTTAGCACAGTATCAAGAATCGGTTTGGCCTCAGGCTCATAGATGTAATCAAATAGGTCTGGTACGTCTGCCGTTGCTTTCTCATCCGCTTGAACAGGCAGCAATTGCAGAGATTGCGCCGATTGCGTCATGGTATTAACAAACTCGTTTGAGACCAGATACAGGCGGTCAATTTTGCCTTCTTCATAAGCTGAAAGCATAGACGTAATCGCTCCCAAAAGGTCGTTCATATTTGGCTGGTCGCCATAATTAGAAGCCTCTGAGATCACGTTACCGCCCGCACGACGAAAGTACGCTAATGCTTTTGATCCAATAGTAGCGACGTCGATCTCAACATTCTTTGCATCCCAATCGGCCATGTCGGACATGGTTTTTCGGAACACATTCATATTAAGACCACCACATAGGCCGCGGTCAGAACTGACAACAATGTAACCAACACGCTTTACGTCTCGCTCGATCGTAAAAGGGTGCTTATACTCCAAATTCGCTTTGGAGATGTGAGCGACCACCGCACGAATTTTCTGTGCGTAAGGTCGAGCTGCCAACATGCGATCTTGCGCTTTACGCATTTTGCTCGCCGCCACCATTTCCATGGCTTTGGTGATCTTCTGCGTGCTTTTTACGCTGGTGATCTGATCACGAATTTCTTTACCGACTGCCATTTCTATCTCTCTATTCGTGGAGCCCGCTTGGTCAAGCGGCTTACCGCCTCGCGTTTGGGCTCCTTCGTTAGTTAAGCTCTACTTAGAACGATCCGTTAGCTTTGAAGTCTTTCAATGCGGCATGCATACCCGCTGTGACTTCGTCAGTTAACTTAGGCGCTTTATTAATACCATCTAACAGCTCAGCGAAATTCGCTCGAACGTGTGCCTGCATAGCTGATTCACAAGCACCAACTTGATCTTTTTCGACATCGTCAAAGTAACCTTCATTAGCCGCGAATAGTGACAATGCAACTTCTGCTGTCGACATTGGTGAATATTGCGCTTGCTTCATCAACTCAGTCACGCGCTCACCACGAGCTAGCTGTGCTTGTGTGGCTTCATCAAGATCTGAAGCAAACTGCGAGAACGCCGCCAACTCACGATATTGAGCCAAGGCTAAGCGAATACCGCCGCCTAGCTTTTTAATGATGTTGGTTTGCGCCGCACCACCTACTCGAGATACTGATAGGCCTGGGTCAACGGGAGGACGAATGCCGGAATTAAATAGGTCAGTTTCCATGAAAATCTGACCATCCGTAATCGAAATCACATTAGTAGGTACGAATGCTGATACGTCACCAGCTTGCGTCTCAATAATGGGTAGGGCAGTTAAAGAACCAGTCTTGCCTTTAACTCCAGACAAGCGCTCAACTTCAGCTTCGTTGATACGTGATGAACGCTCCAACAAGCGTGAGTGCAAATAGAATACGTCACCTGGGTAGGCTTCGCGGCCTGGTGGTCGACGCAGTAACAATGATACTTCACGGTACGCGACGGCTTGCTTAGACAAATCATCATAAACGATCAACGCGTCTTCGCCGTTATCACGAAAATATTCACCCATGGTGCAGCCCGCGTACGGAGCTAAGTATTGCAACGCCGCCGAGTCTGACGCATTCGCGGCAACAACGGTGGTGTAATCCATGGCGCCGTGCTCTTCTAGCTTACGCACAACAGTAGCAACTGACGATGCTTTTTGACCAACCGCAACGTAAACGCATTTAACGCCGTTGCCTTTTTGGTTGATAATGGCATCGATCGCCACAGCCGTTTTACCAGTTTGGCGGTCACCAATAATCAACTCACGTTGGCCTCGGCCGATTGGCACCATCGCATCGATTGATTTGAAGCCCGTTTCAAGCGGCTGGTCAACACCTTGACGCTCAATAACGCCGGGCGCAACTTTTTCAATCGGAGAGGTTTCGGTCGTTTCGATTGCACCTTTGCCATCGATAGGGTTACCCAAGGTATCTACCACGCGACCCAACATAGCTGGGCCAACCGGTACTTCCAAAATGCGGCCAGTACATTTTACTGTATCGCCTTCAGAAATATTTTTGTAGTTACCCATGACAACCGCACCAACTGAGTCTTGCTCAAGGTTCAGCGCTAGACCATAGATATCGCCTGGGAATTCCAGCATCTCACCTTGCATCGCTTCGGTTAAACCGTGGATACGCGCAATGCCGTCGGTCAAGCTGACCACCGTACCTTCGGTACGAGATTCAGCAGATGCTTCAAAGTTTTTAATCCGATCTTTAATCAGGTTGCTGATTTCAGAAGGGTTCAATTGCGTTGTCATGACTTCAAGTCCTCAACGTTAATTACTGTTTATTCGCTACGTGATTTCATCTCGACCGACTAGCGGCCCAAGCTGAAGCTCTCGCAGTTTGACATTAGCGCATTAGCACCGTTGTCAGCTTCTCTATTCGTCCTTTCGCCGAACCATCAATCACTAAATCACCCGCTTTAATAATTGCGCCACCAACCAAGCCAGCGTCAATTTTTTCTTCCAGGTTTACTTTTAAACCCAGTCGCGTTTCTAAAGCACTAGAAAGTGATGTTTTTTGCTCTTCAGTTAGAGCCATGGCCGTGACGACTTCAGCGTTCACTGAAGCTTGAGCCTTGGCTACCAGATCACCGAATTGCTGTTGAATATCAGCCAACGCTACAAGGCGGTCATTTTGCACCAGCAAATTAACCAAATTCGCTCCGCCTTCCGGCAAAACGTCCTTAGCAAGGTCAATCATCAACTCAGCTGTCTTATCATTGTCAACACGCGGGTCACTGACCAAGGTGCTGAAATCATCGTCTTGACTGATAGCGGCAAGATGCTCTAACGCAGATGTCCAGCTCTCATAAGAGCCAGATTCTTGCGCCAGATCAAACACCGCTTTGGCGTAAGGTCGAGCAATGGATGCATTGTCTGCCATTCTTCTTACCTGTTTGGTTTGCGAAGCGCGTTAGCCAGCTTTCAATTGCTTAACAAGGTCTTCGATTAAATCAGCATGAGCCGACTCATCGATTTCTTTGTTGGCAATTTTGCTAGCGGCGGCCACAGCGATTGAAGACACCTGCCCACGCAGTTCTTCTCGAGCTGCATGAACACTTTGCTCTACTTCCGCTTGTGCAGAAGCAACGATGCGCTCCTTCTCGGAAGTAGCCGTGTCTTTCGCTTCTTCAACAACAGCACTGCCACGCTTCTCAGCGCTGGCAATGATTTCGGCCGCTTGTGATTTCGCTTCGCTAATCATTTGCGCGGCTTCGTTCTCTGCCACTTCTTGGGCCTGTTGGCCCTTTTCAGCTGCTGCTAGACCATCTGCAATTTGATTTTGGCGTTCTTGCATGGCATTAACCATGGGAGGCCAAACAAACTTTTTGCAGAACCATACAAATAGGAAGAACGATAGAGTTTGACCAATCAGGGTCGCATTAATATTCATCTATTCGTTCCTCAGTATATTGGTAAGGTAAGAGGCGATTAGCTCGCTGCTTTTAATGTTTCCATCACGCTTGCGTCGATCAAGCCTGAAGCAAACAAGAAGTACAATGCGATCGCTACCGCGATAATTGGAATCGCGTCAATAAGACCAGCTAGCAAGAACATTTTAGTTTGCAAAGAGTTTGCCATTTCAGGTTGACGAGCAACGCCTTCCAGAAAACGACCACCCATTAGGCCAATGCCGATCGCTGCGCCAACAGCTGCTAAACCCAACATAATGCCTACGGCAATTGCGGTCAAACCTACGATAGTTCCCATTTGGAGCTCCTATACTTAAAGATAAAAATTAAAATTTAAAAACGTGCAATGTTGCTTAGTGGTGCTCATGAGCTTGGCTCAAGTACACGATAGTCAACATCATAAAAATATACGCTTGCAGCGTGATTACCAGGATATGGAAGATTGCCCAACCGAGTTGCGCAACTCCACCAATAAGACCAAGGCCCCAACCGGCGCTATACATCATCGCTATCAGAATAAAGATCAACTCACCGGCATACATGTTTCCGAATAACCGCAAACCGAGTGACAACGGCTTTGCTAGCAAGCCAACTAACTCAAGCACTAAATTGAAAGGCAATAACCATTTACCGAACGGCTGAAGAGATAATTCTTTACCAAATTCGATTGGGCCTTTCACTTTTAAACTGTAGTAGATAATCATGATGAACACGCCAAGCGCCGTGCCAAGCGCTACGTTTACATCAGTCGATGGAACAATTTTCATGTAAGGCGAGATGCCTGAGTACTCTAGCGCGTATGGAATCCAATCAACTGGCAATAGATCCATTAAATTCATAAAGAACACCCAAACAAAGATGGTCAGAGCCATCGGCGCTATCCACTCGTTCTTTGCTTGTTTGGTGAAAGTGCTGTCTTTGCTATCTTGAGCCATGTCGAACAACGACTCAACGAAACACTGTACCTTTGAAGGCGCTTCAGCACTAAAACCCTTTGCGATACTGCGAAAAATGGCAAACATGACCAAAGCCAAACCGATTGACCAAATCATGCTATCAACGTGAATTGCCATAAAACCCATACTGGCGGCCTCTTCAGCGCCGTGGGCGAAACCCCATGTTCCGTCAGGGAATTGTCCGTATGTAAGATTAGTCAGGTGGTGGTTAATATAACCAGCGCCCGTTAGTTCACCGTTCTCAGATGCCATATTGATATCTCAAACAAAATTTTAAATTTTTTCGTGGCCCGCGTCTTGGTCTTCCTGCACGATGACATCATCTGCTGGAACCAATAAAAACAACAGGTTGATTACGACCGCCGCTATCAGGTAGGCGATTATAAACGGCGCAACCGACACTTTGATGACGATGATACAAATAGCCATCATCGACAAAGTGAATAAAACTTTTAATACAACGCTGGCATAAAAGCGCGCTAACATTTGAGGGGCTGACTGGCTTTGGCCAGAGCGTGCCCGCGCGGCGAACAATCGGCCCGCCATGTACAAACTTGTTAGTGCTGCAATCGATCCGCCTATTAAGGCAGAGACTGCGACTCGCGTATCAGTAAAAACATACAAAACGAGGCTAAACAGAATAGTGCCAGCGAATTGCCAAGCGGCCAATTTAACGATCAAGCCCGGTCTGGATCGAGACTCATATTTGAGCCTAGATTTTTGCGCCAAACTGGACTGGGAACTATTCATAAAAGGCCTGTTTTAACTGCTCGCGGAGTATAAATGCTAGAAACGCGTTTCGCAATAACCTCTGA
>CALKRK010000257.1 GCA_937989675.1 uncultured Arenicella sp.
GCTTGTGCAAAGTGAGTCATTGCCCCTAGCAGCAGTTGCAATTTCAGAGAACGTAAAAGGTGAAACGATTTTGCTCGGCATCGCCGATCTTGATCTACGTAGCCAGCAAATAGTGGCTATTACCGGAGAGCGTGTCGATCAGCCAGGCATTCAGCACAGCGAAGTTCTGCAAATCGATAAGGTACGCCTTGAACACGGGTTTACCGAGTTAAGTTTTACTAAAGCGCTGCGTCACGAGTATCGCAGAGAAACGGTAACCATTAATGCAAATGTGGCCACAGCGAGCCATGGTGTAAGCGTTTCTGAAGTCCTTGGTAGTGGTGACGCCTCTGTGGCTTCACAGCGGTTTACCCTTAAACAAACGCCGCTTACTTATATTTCGGCAAAGGTACCTGGCGGCGCGTTATCAAGCTTGGAAATTCGTGTTGACGATATTCTGTGGGCTGAGGTGGAGTCCTTCCTTGGTCGTGGTGCCGATGAACGTATTTACACTACCAAGTTAAACGATGACGGTACTTTAGAGGTTCTATTCGGGAATGGCGCAGAGGGCGCGCGCCTGCCAAGTGGTAGTAATAATATTATTGCGCGTTATCGTAAAGGGATTGGTCTTGGTGGGATGATAAAGGCGCGACAAGCAAACTTACTATTGACTCAGCCACTTGGAATTAAAGGCGTAATTAATCCTGTTAAAGCATCAGGTGCTGATGATCCGGAAGTATTACAAGACGCCAGAGTTAATGCGCCTTTAGGGTTGTTGACCTTAGGGCGAACTGTATCTTTGTCAGATTACGAAGATTTTTGTCGTGCGTTTGCTGGTGTTGCTAAAGCGCGCGCTATTGCCACTTCGTTTCAGGGCGTTTCCAAAGTCATTATGACAATCGCTGGCCCAAATGGTGAGCTGCTGGATTCCTCGAGTGAGACCTATGAAAACCTATTAGCCGCTCTAGAAGAGGCAGGTGACCCTTATACCAACTTCACGATTTTGCCTTACAGACCTACCTATTTTAAGGTGGACGCAGGCCTGTATATTCATTCCGATTATCTTTCTGATTTGGTCCTGCAAGACGCACGCCAATCCTTGCGTGCGCACTTTAGTTTTGATCAACGAGAATTTAATCAAGCGGTTCATCTTAGTGAGGTGATTCAAACACTGCAAAAAGTTGACGGGGTGATCGCGGTTGATGTGAATGCTCTGCATCGAAGCTCGGCAACCCCGAGCGCGCCGCCACCGAGAACTATTTTTCCACAAGTGAGCACTGGGTCATTATCTGGGAGTTTGGGTGCAGAGTTAATTACATTGGACCCAGCGCCGCTTGATCAGTTGAGGGTGAAAACATGAGCACGTCACCACATACACTCTACGATTTGTTACCAACCATTCATCGCCTGCGCGATGCGGAAAATAGCGATGAGTTGCAGTCCTTCCTCAGCGTTTTCGAAGAACAGATAGCGGTCTTACAAGAAAATATTGATCAGCTGTATGACGATCAATTTATTGAAACCTGTGCCGAGTGGGCCGTTCCTTATATAGGTGATCTAATCGGCTATAAACCGCTGCATAATTTGCAGGGTAGCCAGGCGAACTTGCGCTTGAGTCAACGTGCGGAAGTAGCCAACACCATTGCATATCGGCGTCGTAAAGGAACAGCTCTGGTACTCGAGCAACTGGCGCGCGATGTGACCGGTTGGCCAGCAAGAGCGGTGGAGTTTTTTCAAACCCTAGCAACAACTCAATACATGAATCATGTCCGGATTGGCAATCACTATGCTACGGACACGCGCGACTGGGCCAAATTACAAACCGTAAATACCGCATTTAATCGCAACGCTCATGCTGCTGATGTGAGGCATATTGATACGGATAAAGGGCGGCATAATATTCGCAATATCGGAATCTTCTTATGGCGTTTGCAAAGTTATTCCTTGACTAAATCTCCACTCGTAGAATTAGAGCCGGGCCACTATTACTTAAGCCCATTGCAGCACGACATTCCGTTATTTAATAAGCCAGAAGTTGAGCCAGACATTACTCATATTGCTGAGCCTTTGAACGTGCCGCAGCCGATTAACCGGCAGGTGATGCACGCAGATATTGGTTCATTTTATGGCGAAGGGCGTAGCGTCTTGATTTATGACAACTTTGATTCTACGACAGATCAATTTAGCGCGGTCTCGATCGCAGACATTGCGATTTGTTGCTTAGCCGACGCTGACGGCAATTGGATTAACGACCCAGAGGGCACTACGATCGCTATTGATCCTGAGTCGGGCAGACTCTCGCTTGGGCCAGATCGGATTGCCGATGCGCCTACACTCTGGGCTGACATTCATACTGGTTTCAGCGCCAACATCGCTGGTGGAGAATACGAACGTGCAGCCGAGTTTGAAACAGAGTTGACAACCGTCGAAAGCATAGATAATTCCCAAACTATTCAGTCCGGCCTGACAGCAGTGGCAGGTAACGGCGTGGTTGAGATTAGTGATTCGGGTCGTTATTCCGAAACCCCATCCATTAGCGTAAGCGATAACGCGCGCATTGAGTTACGAGCGGCGAACGAACATAGGCCACTCCTTGAACTCAGTGATGAACTATTAATAAGCGGTGGCGAAAACAGCAGTGTGACTTTGGACGGCCTTTTAATTGCAGGTGGGCGCATCCGTGTACCTGCGTCTGCGGAGGGTTTAGAAGTTTTGCGCCTAAGGCATTGCACGCTAGTGCCAGGCTTGAATCTTGATGTCGATGGTCAACCGACTAGCGCTGGGTCGTCCAGTATTGTGATTGAATCTTCGAATGTGAAACTGATTCTTGATCGTTGCATTGTTGGCGGTGTTCGAGCCGATGAAGGCGCAGAAGTAGTAGTACGTAACTCAATAATCGACGCAACTGACGCTAGCTTGGTTGCCTACTCTGCGCAGGATGATGAATCGCCGGGTGCGCCTCTACACATTATCAATAGCACTGTGATTGGTAAGCTGCACACACGAATTATGCGCCTCGCATCAAACTGCATTTTTGATGCAAGTTTGAGCGCGGCTGACAGTTGGCCAAGCCCGTTGCAAGCGCAGCGCAAGCAAGAAGGTTGTGTGCGGTTTTGTTATGTGCCTTTAAGTGCGCGGCTACCAAGGCGCTATCGTTGCCAGCCAGAGTTTGCCATTAATCAAACGATTCAGCGCGAGGAGGCTGATACTGGAGCAGCACTATCGTCTGCCCGAAAGGCGCAACTATCGACGAACCTATCGCGCAAGATTAGGCCGGTCTATACCTCAGACCTTTACGATACACCCGCCTATGCACAACTAGCATTGGCATGCGCCAAGGAAATTCGAGAAGGGGCAGATGACGAATCAGAAATGGGTGTATTCCACGATTTATTTCAACCTCAACGACATACGAATGTTGTGTTGAGGATGAAAGAGTACCTGCGCTTTGGGTTGGAGGCAGGAGTTTTTTATGAAACGTAAACGACATGATTGGTGCCGTTTTAGCGAGAATTGCCAAGATGGAGAAAACTTATGAGCGGTGATTACAGCAGAAAGACATTTAAGCCACATCACAATTACAGTGGTGTATTGATGCAACAAGGACGCGTGCAACTCGATGCTGATTGGAACGAGCAGGTCGAGATTGGGTTGCGACGACAGCGAGCCGAGACCGTTGATACGATCGGCAGAACAGTCGTGCCGATGGAAACTCCAGATGGATTTCGTGTGGAGTTGAATGCGGGAGAATTGAGTATCTTTCCCGGTCGCATGTACGTAGATGGCTTGCTTGCCGAAAATCACGGCGCCGGGCCGCACGAGTTCTACCCCGTGCTAGAGGAAGAGCGCGGAACCAACCCGGTGTTGTATCAAGATCAACCCTATTTTCCAAATGCAATGGAGATCGAGTCGTTGCCTACAAGCGGCATACACATTGCCTATTTAGACGTTTGGCAGCGAGAGCTGACCTATGTAAAGCAGCCCAATTTGGTTGAGCCGGCCGTTGGTGTTGATACCACGGCACGGTGGCAGACTGTTTGGCAAGTCAAAGTGTTGCAACTTGACCCACAATCGAATGACATCGAATGCGGTGATCAAAATAATCAATGGGATGACATGGTTGCCCCCAGTGCCGGGCGATTAACCACTTCAATTGTGGAGCCTCAGGAGGATGATGACGTTTGCTTGGTGCCGACTGAAGGTGGTTATCGCGCACTGGAGAATCGTTTGTATCGCGTCGAAGTACACGAAGGAGGCTTAGTTGGCGATGCCTCCTTTAAATGGGCGCGGCACAACGCATCGGTAGAGAGCTCAGTATTAGAAATCAGTGGCACCGAGCTCATCGTTGTTCAATCGCAGTGGGATGGAGATCGTCGTTTCGAGATTGATGACTGGGTTGAGGTTACCGACGATGTACGCGAGTTCTCTCTAGAACCAGGAGAGATGCGTCGTGTTGTAGATGTAGATTATGCTTCGAACACCATTACTCTCGACAATGCTCTGCCACCAGTAGATTTTCCGGTATTAGTTACCGGCGCCACTCTTCCAGAGCGACATACACGCATCAAACGGTGGGATCAAAGCAATGAGGTCGACCCGAGCAGTGGTGTAATAACCATAAGTAGTGATCCGTTTTATCTTGAAGCAGGAATACAAATTGAGTTTGATATTGATGGCGCTGCGAGTTTGAGCGGTGAGTTTCATGTTGGAGATTACTGGCTTTTCTCTGCGCGCAGTGCCGATGCGTCTATTGAACTGCTTAATGAGGCACCACCGCGCGGTATTCATCACCATTACGCGCGGCTGGCGGTTTTAAACTTTCCCGATGATCAGGATGATTGCCGACCTCATTGGCCGCCAGAGTTTGGCGGTAATTGTTGTACGGTTACGGTGGGCGATGGCGAAGCTAGCCACGGGCACTTCACCAGCATTGAGGCTGCGATCAACAACCTGCCTGAACAAGGTGGCAAAGTGTGCGTGTTGCCGGGAGTGTATGAGGAGCACATAGAAATTCTTGGCAGGCAGAATGTCACGGTCAGCGGTTGTGGCGATCGGACTCGCGTTATTGCGCCGATGGAATCCAGCAGCATCGACCAGCCAGTGTTCCGCATTGTGAGCGGCAACGGTATTCGCATTGAATCATTGGCGATAGAAGCCAACCAACAGGGCGAGGGCGTATTGATCGATGAAGCTATTTCAAATCACAATATTTCATTGTCCGAACTCAGTATTGTGGCGGGCACCGGCAGTGCTATTCGATGCGATTCAGGCAATCATATTTCTATCTTAAATAGCCGCATCACCATGCGTGACCAAATCAGCGACTGGCCGGGTGTGTTCGTGATTGCGGATGACGTGGAGATACTTAACAACCTTATCGAGACGGAGGCCTCGGCGTCGTCCTTGACCGGTGAATTTGCCGCTGCTGTGTCACCACTTGCGAACTCAGGGCGCGGTGGTATTCAAATCGGCGGCACATCGGAGCGCGTCAACATTGCAGGTAACACTATTCGGCGAGGCCGAGGTGATGGCATTACGCTGGGCAGCCTCAGCCTAGTTGATGATAACCAGGTTGTTGTTCGCAGCGTTGTGGCTTCCATTCGTGTGCCAAATGATGATTGCGAGCCATGTTCTCCACCTCGTGTTGATATTCCACCTCGCTTTGAAATTGATGATGGTGGCAACCCGGTTCCTGATCCGCCGGTGGTTATATCCGCCGGAGCCCTGTATGACATTTCCATTGCTGATAATCTTATCGAAAACATGGGCCGCAATGGTATTGGTGTTATTGGTTTCTTCGATTTGGATGAGTCAGACGACTTTATCAGTGTCGAGAATTTGGAGATTGCACACAATCGAATCGAGCGTTGTTTGCGCAGCCCTTTGCAAGCGGTTGAGGCTGAGTTAGAAGACGATATTGGTTATGGCGGTATTGCGCTTGCCGACACTCAAAATTTAATTGTGCACCATAACCGTATTTTAGATAACGGCTCGAACCCCTTCGACCCCATTTGCGGTATCTATGTGTTGCACGGCGAGGGTGTCGAAATATGCGACAATCGTATTCTCAACAATGGTGAAAAGTTCAACGACGATACCGGAGATGAGCGGCGCGGTGCTCGCAGTGGTATTCACTTAGTTTATGCCATCGCCCCCACCGAGCCCTTGTTTCCTGAGCAAGGTGATCAGGGTTTCCCAAGGCAAAACGGCGTGCCAGCGGCCAAGATACATAACAATATTGTGAGTCACCCAGTTGGGCGTGCTTTGACAATAAATGCGATTGGGCCGGTAGCTGTCAGTGATAATCAGCTAACCAGTCGAGGCATCTTGCAGGGGCAAGCATCGGCGATTGCTAGCACTGTGGCTATTTTAAATTTGGGTACCTCCAATGAGTTGTATCAGCAACTCAATGGTTTTTCGCAAATGACAAACGGCCGGTCTGGTCTTGCATCGATGAGCGCTGGAGTGGGTACTGTAAATGAGACTTCAATTAACATGGTAAGTGCGGATAGGGAAGGTTTTCGCTTAGGTCGTTTTTTGGCCAACGGCAATGTCCTGTTTGTGAACAATCAGGTGGTTCTGGATGAGCTGGATGTGAAACAGAATGCAGCGTTGTCTGCTGTGGCGATCTTCAGCCTAGACGATGTCACCTACAACGATAACCAATGCGATTATTCGCTTTGGGGAGATTTCCTGATCTTCCCGAATTTTATATTCGCGCCGTCGGTTAGGGCTTCTAACAATCGGTTTAAAGAAAGTTTTCCCGGCGCGTTACTATCGGCTGTGACTATCGGGTTTATGAACACCACAACGGACAACCAGTCGACCCATTGTTTAGTGGCGATTGGCTTGCCCGGTATGAAGGTGTTTAAAGACAACATCGAACTGTGGGACGCAATTTTGGGTAATCTCACCGACGTACTTGCTTGCTCTTTTATTACAGAGAGTATTGTTGGTGCGTTCAACTTTGGAGAGGGCTAGATCATGATTTCTCGAAAAGAACGGAAAATTCAATTTTCTGAATACGGTAAACACGCCAGTGAGCAAGTACTAAAAGCGGATGCGGCACGTGAGCAAGCGATCACGAGATTGCAGAAAATTCGTGCCAAACGGCAGTCTGGCCAGAAGCGCCAGTTAAATCGCCTAGTTGAAAAATACGGCGATGAACACCCTCGTGTTGCACGGCAAGCAAAGCAGCTGGCCAGCGACGCTGAGATGGAAAAATACCTAATGTTAAGTGCAGAACGAGCGCGAGACGAGGTCGATGTCATAGACGATGGTTTTGTGCTTAAGGGGCGTGTTCTTGATGACAATGCTAAGGGGCTTGTAGGGCACGCTGTGCAATTGATAGATCAAAGAAATAACATGGTTGGCAAGCCAGCCAAGACCGATAAAGCAGGCCGCTTCATAATGGTCGTAGAGTCGGCAGGCAAGCCGACAGCCCAAAAAGCTCTTCTCGTGGTATTGGACGCAAAAGGAACTCAAATTCACAAAGAGCGCTTGCCCGTTGTGGTTAAGCTTAATGATGTAGAGACACGCGACATTGTGATTGCAAAAATAAGTAGGGTAAATCGCAGTATTGAGCCCATTGTGAAGAAGGCGAAAGCGAAATCATATGCGCCGACTAAGAAAAAAGTTGTAGCGAAGCGCAAAACAACTACCAATAAAGCGGCTAAAAAGGTCACTCAAAGAAAAGCGACCATCTCTGCTGGTAAACAACCGACCAGAAAAATTGCGAAGAAAGTAACGAAAAAGACTGCAAAGAAGGCTGGTAGAAAGAAAGTTCAACGGGTCGCAAAGAAAGTAGCTCGTAACAAGAAAACTTCTACAAGAAAGAAGAAGCGTTAATCTGCGTAAGAATTAGATAATGAAAAGCTAGATTGAATCGCCGAAGAGCGACAAACCAGCTGAGAGTCTTAGTTTATACTTGTGTGTCATTTTAAATACACATAGTAAAACCATGACTGACACGCTAGGCTACCGCGCAAGCGATATTAGTAGCAAAATAGGCGCATTTGATTGTTTGTTGAGCGAGTTATAAATGGCTCGAAAACTAGATGTGAGATTGCTAGCGAAGCTCGGAACACTTCGCCAGCTTGAAATATTTTTGAAGGTCGCAGAGCTTGGAAGCATTGCGCGTGCATCCGAGCAGCTTCATCTTACGCAACCAAGTGTGTCTATCCAAGTCAAAAAGTTGGCTGAAGCCATAGGTTTGCCGTTGTATGAGGTTATCGGTAAAAAGCTAAGACTCACTGAGGCCGGCCAAGAAGTAGCGTGCGCAGGAAGAGACATATTTGAAGTGGTTAATCGTTTGGATGACTCGATTAACGATCTCAAGGGTTTGCAGTCGGGCACCTTGAGCATCGCCTGTGTGACCACCGCGAAATATTTTTTGCCATACATACTTTCTCCATTCTGCGAACTTTACCCAGGCGTTGAGATAGAGCTTCACATTGGTAATCGCGACAAAGTGATCGAACGCCTAAGTGATAACCTTGATGATTTGTACTTTGTGAACGAGCTGCCCGATGATGTAGGTGTGGATTCTTACCCATTCTTGCCCAACCCAGTGGCGGTGATCGCGTCAAAAAACCATCGCCTCGCGACACGCAAAAGGTTACGTTGGCAAGATATTGAAAACGAACGCTTTATTATGCGCGAACGGGGCTCGGGATCGCTGGTTGGTGTGCAGACGTATTTAAAGGAAAATGGCTATCAAATTCGCGACAGTTTAACAATCGAAAGCAATGAGGCGATCAAGCATGCCGTGATGGCAAACATGGGCATATCTATTCTCTCTGCTTACATTTTAGGAAATGCCGACGCAGACGGTTTGAAGCAATTGAACGTAAGTGGCTTCCCCATTATGTCGCAGTGGCAACTCGTACATCTTCAAGAGAAAAAGTTGTCTACCGTTGCACAGCGCTTCTTAGATTTCACGCTCGAAAACGCACGCGAGTTATTGCCGATGAAGAAAATCGACGCAAACGTTCAGTTAGCTATGAAAGGTATCTGGGGCAAGTAAGTAACTTGTCAGGGCTTCGGTGATCGTTGCGAGTTAATTTGGAATCTCAGCAGGTTTGATAAGCAATTGAGGTAAAACCAATAAAAAAGGCCTCGAATTATCGAAGCCTTTTTGTTTAAACGATTGCTTGCTGCTTATTGTATTGGCGCGAGCAGTCGTTCATCGGTGACCAGTTTACGAACACCGTGCGCGTGGTCTTCTTCAAACACATTGCTCTTGCACCATTTGCCGATAGTGTTAATGTCGAGCTTTGCGCACTGAGGCCGCACACTCCAAGTAACTTGCAGAGGTGAGCATGCCTGCTCGGTGTATTTCGGGCCCGTGGTCGAACCCATGAACTCGACGGGCAAGCCAGTGTTGCTAGGAATACTCTTGGCCTGATGAAAGCCATTAGCTTGATTGCCGTCATAGCTGAGGTCATTAAAATCGAGTGCGTCAGCATCGTTAACCAGAGTGAAAACTTGGGTTTCAACTCTAAGGTCTGGGTTGGCGCAAGCATCAGATAGGCAAGAACCTAAGCCAGGGCCTGGTGCTACATCGCAGCTAGTATGAACCCAATGCACTTCAATGGTGTCACCCGGTTTCAGACCTTTGCAGATCTCTCCATCTGGTGCGGCTAGTTCAGCAGCACTCAAGGTTTTTGAAATGCCGCACTGATACCCGCTGCCGTAGCCATCTTTGCCGTCGCCAGCGTAAATAGCGAAATCTTTGGCTTTGTGCTCAGCATTAGCATGAAAGTGAATGTTACACAGATTCATGTTTGAGGACGCTGGTGCTAAACTGAATTTTACCGGGTTAGTACCAGCCTTGGAGTCGATGTCGCGAGGAGTCTGCCCTGCGAAGCCTTCGCAAACGGCACTACCTGAGGACGCTTTATTTGCGTGGTGTTCTGCAAATGCGGAGGGCGATATCACAGCCGCGGTGAGGATCAAACATACGCTGGTAGATGCTTTTATTTGTTTAAATAGTGACATGATAATTAATTGTTGTTGAAAATAGGTTTGGAACGGTTTTACAAATGTGAAGATACTCTGTTTTGAGTGAACTAAAAGTGTACAAACTGATTAAACTACTCGAGTTATCTAAGGTAAAGCTTGAGCATTTTATTTTTAATAATGCGGTATATTCTTGTTAATGATAGCGTATTTGTTTAATTGTTTGAGTTGTCCAAAACTCAAATCATTTGGATACGTCCCCGTTACTCAACAGCTCCATACACCATGCCGGTATAACTCAGCCCGTATAAAGCTCTTACAATATTTGTCTCAATAATTATCGTTACAAGATGCGGCTCAATTTTCCCAAACACTATATTCAGATGGTTAGCCTTAACTTTATAGCTTGGGCTGCTTATTTTGTTGTCTATACATTCTACGCTATTTTTTGGCGTCAATATCACCAAGGCGGCTCATATGAATACGATGCAGTCTCGTCGTTGATTTGGTTTTTTAAAGAGTGGGGCATATGGTTCGTATTAAGCCCTATTTTACTTTGGGGCTTTGATCATTGGTATAAAAAACCTTATTCGGTGGTGAGAATAATTGCCTTAGGGTTGGCGAGTATTGTTGTTGCCATTGTCGTAAGAAATTTACTAAACAACGGGGAATATCCAGAAGGCGCGGCGATATTCATCGTCATGCTGCCTAAGTATGCACCTGCGTTCCTAGTTATTGTCTTAGGCTGGTACATACTGGGCAAAGGTAATAAAGGTAAGCAAATTCGCTCAAACGCGCGCAACCATCGCGAAAGCGCACCCTCGGTGTCAGGTTTACAAGTTGAACATCAGGGGCTCAAGCTGGTGGTAAAGCCAAACGAGATCCTGTTTCTTAAGTCAGCTGGAAACTATGTTGAAATTGTTACTGAAGAAAGCACCTATTTAAAGCGTAGCACTTTAAAAACGCTTATATCCGAGTTGCCACAAGGAGCGTTCGCACAAGTCCATCGAAGCTTCGCCGTGAATGTGAACAAGCTTGAAAAAATGACGACTTGCGAAAATGGTAGCGCAACTGTCACGCTGCCGGGGCAACGAAAAGTACCGGTCAGCAAGCGGTATAAAAGTAAGATACGAACTTTAGCTATTTCAAAGTAGAGCTATTTGTCCCAGAAAACAGCCGTTGGTCAAACTCTCTAGCTCGGCGAGTATCGTTCGCCCCAAGAACGGCGCTTTCATCCCATTTTCTTGGTTTCTAGGGTCGCTGATATTTATATTTGGTTCGACTATTTTTATTGGATCAAGTAATGAAAACAAAGCAAAGAAGCCTCACTATCACCCGAAGTATTCATTGGAGTATGGCCATACTCGTTATCCCATTAGCCACTCTTGGTTTTTATATGGCCAATACCCAGAGCTATGAATTATACAGCCTTCACAAATCTTTCGGTGTTATCGCCTTGGTGCTGATCATCTTCAGACTTTTTTGGAGAACACTCAATCCATGGCAATCTTCCACGAAAGGAACTAAGACTGGAAAGCTTGTAAAGCGAGCACATATCATTCTATTGTTGTTACTGATGGCTATGCCGATTACTGGATTCCTTTTAAGCGGCTTGGGTGGGCATGGCGTATCTGTATTTGGGCTACCGATTATCCCCACTCAGCATGACAGCCAGGGTTTAGCGATACCCTTTAACAAAACTTTGTCAGATTTCGGTTATCTGGCTCATGAAGTGATCGCCTACTTATTCTCAGCGATGGTGATTTTGCATATTTTTGCTGCCCTAAAACATCATCTGATAGATAAAGACAACACGCTGAAACGAATGTTAGGTTCAGAAGACTAGTCGGTTTTCACACAACAGAGGAAATGATTAGGGTTAGAGACTAAGTTTGCACTACAGTTCTTTCTTTAGCGCAATAGCGAACCCAATTTAGAATACTTACGGGTATATACATGAACAAATTTGTTCTCATTCTGCCGATAGCTGCCTCTCTATTTGTAAAAATTGCGATTGCACACGAAAATATTCGGCTGGCTCCCGATAGTGCAGCCGGGGCGACAGCCGTTTCTAATAGCTCTTGGTTTACACACAAAGAAATTGATTCTGATATTTGGGTGATAAACGATAATCAACAAGACAATATCTATGTGGTAGAAGGAGATAAGTCGGCACTTATTATCGACACGGGTCTGGGTTATGAGAACCTAAAGTCATACGTTAGAACGATAACCGACAAGCCGCTTATCGTAGTGAATTCTCATGCGCACCCCGATCATGCCGGTGGTAATGATGTGTTCGAGCACGTGCATATTCATATAGATGAGCTCGAAACACTGGAGCACTACACTTCCGAAAATGTCATGGCAGACGTCTTTGAACGTTTTGTAAACACAACTATCCCAGAGCACTTGTTAGACAAGAATAAAAAACCGGCAGCGATAATTACCATTGATGAAGGCTTTAAATTTGATTTAGGAAATCGTGTTTTAGACGTTATTCATGTTCCTGGGCATACGCCCGGCAGCATTGCTCTGCACGACAAAGCCTCAAAGAGTATGTTTACGGGAGATATGGCAAATCAGCATTTATGGATGCAAATAAAACACGCGACTTCATTGGAGGATTTTCTTAAAAGTATTCGAAAACTGCAATCGTATGGCCCTTCCCTAAAGAGGTTGTTACCCGGCCACGGAGAACCCACACATCCATCGCGTCTGGACACCTTAGAGGCCGCAGCTGAGAAAATTCTATCGGGCCGCTGCGCAGTCATGCCCTATAGTTCCCCAATGGGGGAGGCAATTTCATGTCATCACGAAGACGTTGTTATCGTTTATAACCAAAAGTAGCGATGGCGCGTATCAGTATCTGAATCGTGAAAATTGCTATCAATAAAAGGGCCGCCTTTAATATGAAGGCGGCCCTTTAGCAGTACTGTCTAAGTTTTTAGCTACTTTGCGGCGTTGATTTTCTTAACGGCATCTTTTGTGTACCAAAGGTCGTTGGCCACGTATCGGAAGTTAGTGAGCGCGGCCTGGTAGCCATCGCCTTCAGGTAATTTTGCCGCCGCAGTCGCATCTCTAACAACCGCAACTTCAAAGCCTTGCTCGAGCAGCTCATATAAGTGTGCTTGTGTGCATAGGTTTGCGGACATACCGCTAAGAATTACCTTAGATATACCACGCTTACGTAGTTGTAGTGCTAAGTCATTTGTTTCCGGCCCGTAGATTTTGTGTGGGCTGGTTACAACGGTTTTTCCGTCCAGTATTTGCTCTTTATATTCTGGCATAAAATCTGAGCCTGAGCCATGAAAGTGCTCCTCGGTATAAGCGCCTTCGCGGTCGAACATGCCGATTTTATGCATCAAGACTTCCAAGGGACCTTCAAATTGCCACCCATGGTCGGTTGGATAATAGTGGTGAGGAGATACGAATACCTCCATGCCCTTGCTTTTAGCGGCATCAAGTAGTTGCCCAATATGTTCAACGGTTTTGTGTTCTGTAACGCTTTCGCCGACAACGCCCCATGTGACGCCTTTTGGGCTGAGGAAGTCAATTTGTGGGTCAGTAATAAGCAGTGCTGTGTCATTCAAACTGACTTCGACTGATGTACCTGGAAGGGCCGGTTTTTCCGGGTCTTTATATTTTGAGAGGTCGCCTGCGCTGACGCTCATCGAGAATACACTGGCCACGAAGCCAGATAATAAAATAGGCTTGCTAAATTTAGGTAGTTGCATGTTTAACTCCGCTTTACTAATTTGTTGAGGAGCTATTTTTCAAGATTTATGTCAGATTATCTATAATTAATAGGTCACATATTCTATATTGATCGTCCAAATTTTAGGTGACAACTGACTATGAACCCTTTAAGCGAAATTTTGTCGGATCTAAAGATTCAGGGCAGCGTGTATTTTTGTGATTATCTAAATCCACCTTGGGATATGGTCCACACCCAAGAGCCGCGCGCGATGTTTCATTTGGTGCGTAGAGGGCGTTGCTTTTTGAGTATCGAAGGTAACCGTTATGAGTTGGTTTCGGGTGACTTTGTTTACGTGTCACCCGGTGTGGATCATCGGGTTACGTCAGCGGAAGGCGACAAGTTGGATAGTTTGCTATTGTGCGGGTTTAGTACGTTTGAGGCTGATAAGAACGACCTATTGGTTCGAGACATTCCTGAATACATTGTTCTAAGAAACGAAACATTGCAGGATTATCAGTGGCTAAGAAGGACTCTTGAGCATTTGAGCGCCGAGTATATGTCTGATCAACCGAGCGTGGAAATCACCATAAATAAGCTCACCGAGATCTTGATTATCCAATTACTACGTTCGGAATTTGGTGGTGATAACAATGTGGGTATTGTTGCCGCAATGCGCAACAAAAAGCTGGCGAAGGCGCTGACAGAAATTCACAGCGACTTGTCTAAACCGTGGACGGTGGAAGCGGCCGCGACTCAGGCGTCGATGTCTCGTTCTGGGTTTTCCAAGTTGTTTAGTGAGACGGTCAATATCAGTTTTTTTGAGTACATAACTCAAGTTAGAGTTAAACGCGCTAAACGACTTCTGGAAGCGTCGAAGTTTTCGGTTGCTGAGATTGCCGAACAAGTGGGTTATCAATCAGAGCTTTCGTTCATAAAGGTATTTAAGAAAGCTGCGCAAATGACGCCGCGCGCATACCGAATAAGCAAGGCGTGAGTGTGACATTACTACTTATCATTTGACGAAGTTGCTTCAAGGAACTAACATCCAAACTCCTCTAAGCCGAGATCGTTTCAGTGACAACTTATCGATTCCAATTTGCTGCTAAGCCACTGCGGGCCATGACCCGGTTGGTTTGCATGCTGCTCTTGGCCAGTTGGTTTAGTGGTACTGCATTAGGGATGGCTCAGGGCTCGTTGGGCGAAGAGCAAAGTGTGTTGATGTGTACTCAAAATGGGTACGAATGGGTCAAGATTGGTGCTGATGAAAGTTCTAACACTGCGCCCGCTTTGCAACACTGTGTATTTTGTTTGCTGCCCGAGGTTGATACGCCGCTTAACACACAGAGCTACAGTTCAGCGATATTCTTTGATCCGGCTCCGCCTATTGTTCTGCGAGACGATATTCCTGGCTTTGCGCGACTAAACCTTGGTCGTTGGCATATAAATAGAGCTCCGCCGCTCTAACACTCTCCTTTTTGGGCTGTCGGCCCAATTTAATTTATCTACGTTTTTTTCGCTGGTCTTCGAGCCTAGCGAATTAGCATTTACTGCTTGATCTGGCGTTTGCTTTGGTCGATCAGTCCTATGAGAGTGATACCATGAAAACTAAAAACCCTATTAAAAAAGCGCTAATTGTTTCGATCTTTGCGAGCTTGGCAGCGCAAGCGAATGACGAACCAGAAACCATTACTGTTATCGGTGATGGTTTATTTAGCGATACAACCCAAATAAGCCCGACTTCCAATATTACGGCCGAGGAGTTGGCGTTTACTAATATTACGACAAGCGAAGATGCCATTGCCTATGAACCCGGCTTGGTAGTAAGACGTCGATTTATTGGTGATCCAAATGGCGTGATCGGTTTGCGTGGTTCTAATGAATTTCAAGGCTCGCGTTCCATGGTGTTCGTCGACGGCATGCCCGTGCACTACCATTTACAAACGCGTTGGAATGGTTCGCCTCGCTGGTCTCTGGTTGCGCCGGGCGAAATTGCTCAAGCTGAAGTGATTTATGGGCCTTTTTCGGCCGAGTATTCAGGCAACGCCATGGGTGGCGTGGTGAATATTGAAACTAAAACGCCGACTGAATCACGAACCCGAATTGAAACGCAATTCTTCTCACAGGACTACGACGTGCTGGCAACGTCAGATCGTTTTACGGGTGGTCGATTTTTCATCTCTAATGAAAATCGCCTCGGGGATTTCAACTATTTCGTATCTTATAATCGCCTCGACAATGATGGTCAGCCGCAGAGTCAATTCTTTACAACGGGTAAAGAGGGTGAGGCGACAATTGCCGAAACTGGATTTATTCGCGGTATCGACTCGAAGGGTAATTCGGTTGTTTACTATGGCGACTCTGGTCCTGAAGAAACACAAACGGATTTGTTTAAGCTTAAATTGGGTTATGAGCTTGATCGAGTTCAGTTGCGAGCAAGTATTGCATACGAGCAACGTGACCGAGGTCAGCAAGCGCCGAATAACTATTTACGTGGCCAAGATGGCAATCCAATCTGGGGTAGCTTTAGCTTGCCGGGTGAGCCTAGTGTTGCCTATTCAACAAGTAGTTTTGGCACCAGTGCGTTTCAACAACGTTCGCACGAGCGCGATAGCCTGCTGCTCGGCTTGGGTATCAGTAGTCAGCTTACAGAAAGCTGGGAACTAGACGCGTTTTATAGCCGTTTTGACATCTTGGATGATGTGGAAATTCGCAGTGGCGCGAATGCACTAGACCCGAATTTCGCTGTGGCAAATGAGAATTTTCGCGGCCGTATAACAGAGATCGATAATACCGGTTGGGATATTTTTGATCTCAAGATAGGAACTCAAGAGCTGGCCGGAAACCCGAATGCGCGGCTCTCATTAGGAGTCCATTACGACAGCTATGAGCTGGAAGTAAACCCATTCCGATTTAATTCGATTAGCGGTGTGCGTGGCCGTTCGCGTGGTGCTAGCGGCGGTGAAGCCAGTACTTCAGCGGTGTTTGCGCAAATGGGCTACACGCTGAATGATACTTGGGATTTTGCGCTTGGTTTACGCTACGAAGATTGGACCTCGTCAGACAGCTTTACCAGCGATGTGTCGGTTGGGAAGCGCTCCGAATCTGGAGTCTCTCCTAAGCTATCCATTGCACGTTTTCTCGGCGACAATGTGACCCTGCGATATTCAGCCGCACGTGCCTTAAGGTTTCCTATTGTGGAAGAACTGTTTCGCAATGAAAGCAGTGGCGCGCGTATATTTGATGGGAATGCAAATCTGAAACCTGAGGATGGTGTTCATCATAATCTATCTTGGGAGCGGCAGTTGGAAGATGGGTTGCTTAAGGTCAACCTGTTTTATGAAGAGGTGGGCGACACCATCTTCAACTTCTCAGCCAGTAACGCAAATGGCCAATCTATATCTACGGCGCTGCCGGTTGATGAGGTCACCACTAAAGGAGCGGAGTTTATTTACAACCAGCAAGCTTTGTTTGGAAGCCTATTCGACCTTCGTTTCAACGCTACGTTTGTTGATGCGTCCATTAGTGAGAATCGATTGAACCCGGAAATTGTTGGCAAGCAGTTCCCGCGAATTCCTAAGAGCCGCGTTAACGTGTTATTGACTTATCATGTGAGCGAGACGGTAAATGTTTCAACTGGCGCAAGATATTCGAGTAACAGTTTTAACGAACTTGATAATAGTGATACAGCGTCAAATGTTTTTGGTGCTAGAGATGATTATCTATTCGTAAACCTAAAAGCCAATTGGCAGGTTGCGAATGGTCTAAGCCTTGGTGCGGGTGTCGACAACCTCTTCAACGATGAAGCTTACGTTGCTCATCCATGGCCTGCGCGAACTGTATTCGCTAACGCGTCTTTCGAATTTTAGTCACCTATCATGAAGCCCCTCAACAAAAGGCCGGATCTGTATAGTCGCGTTTGGCGCTGGCACTTTTTTGCTGGTCTATTTGTAGCACCATTCGCGATTGTATTGGCGGTTACCGGCGCTATCTATCTATTTACTCCGCAGTTCAACGCGTTCTCAGAATCGCAAATACATAACAGCGCTGCGCCGGTAGATGGAGTGATAACCAAGTCACCTGAAGAGGTGCTGAGCCAGGTGCTTGATCGATACCCTGAGTATTTATTCCATCGTGTGCGTTTGGCCAGAGATGATGACAAGAGTTATGAGTTTGACCTTAAGGCACATGAGCAAAGCTCCAAACCAGCTAAGTTACGTGTCTGGGTGAGCGCAGCCACTGGCCAGATAATGGCGACGGGTGACCCTGACTCCCACGTTCCCGAGTTTGTTAAGAGAATCCATGGCGAGCTTCTTAGCGGCAAACCAGGTTCTCTGGTAGTTGAGTTGGTCGCGTGCTGGTTTATTATTTTGATGGTCACAGGCCTCTACTTGTATTGGCCGCGCAATGTGTCATGGCGCTCGGTGTTTTTTCCGTCATTGAATAAGCGTGGTCGGACACTGCTACTGGCCCTGCACGGCAGCATCGCGGCTTGGGCTTCTGTGGTGATACTAATTTTTCTGTTCTCTGGATTACCATGGACACAGGTGTGGGGGAATGGATTTAAACAGGTGCAGGATTACCTTGGAATTCCAAGCCAAGGTCAAGAGTGGAAGGTCAATCTAAAGTCGGGCGCTAAACCAAACGATGTCACTACAGGTATGGGGTTAAACGGCGCCATACAGCTAGCTCAAAATGAATCGCTTTCTCCACCTGTATTCGTAATGCCGCCGAAACATGGTGGAGTTTGGACGGTTCGATCCCTGCACCCTAACCGTGCGAATCGAGTAACTATTCATTTCGACCAATGGACTGGACAAGAGTTAATGCGCGTAAAGTTTGCGGATAAGCACTGGTTTAAGCGTTTGGTGAGCCATGCAATTTCGTTGCACGAGGGGCATTTGTTTGGCCCGCTGAACCAAGCGTTGGGAGTGTTGGTGGCGTTGTGCGTTATCGCTATTTCGTTGACCGGCCCGTTAATGTGGTGGCGTAGGCGGCCTACAGGTGAATTGGCCACACCCAAAGTGCGGCCTGATCAGAAGCTGAGCATCGCAATGGGCGCGGTAATTTTTGTCTTGGCGGCCTTTTTACCACTAGTCGCCATTTCTATTTTTGCGGTGTTGCTTGTCGATGTGGCGCGGGCACTTCTATCGCGAACCTTCACTCATAACTAAATCTGCACACGCTCACTATTATTCGCAGCAGACTTTAAAATAGCCTCGACGACTTTAATGTCTTTTAGGCCTTCTTCTCCCGGTACGAGAACTTGCGTATCGTTCAATATCGCTAAGGCGTCGTTGTCCATTTGCGCCGCCTGCTGGTTGGCCGTGGTTTTGTCGAGCTGCTTGCCATCACTGGTGGTGCCTTTAACGTCGGTATAGCTTTGAAATGGTGATAATTCGTACCAACCTTCGCTGCAGTTTGCGCGTAACAAATTCATATTTTCGTTAACACTAGTAGCGCAGTTAGCGATCGCGCCGCTGGCAAACTCAAGGTCGAAGAAGGTTGCTTCATCAACCTCGGTAAATACGTCAGGCCGGTATACCTCATGGCGCGCGGTGACCGCAATAGGTTCTTCGCCACTGGCGTAACGCGCCGCATTTAGTGGGTAAACGCCCATATCGTAAGCGGCGCCGCCGCCCATTGCGCGGCTCAGTCGCCAATTACCGGTTTTTGGAGCGCCACCTTTGTAGCCCGCTCGAGCTGTGATTGTTTGAATTGCACCGTACGGTTTGGTTTCGGCGAACTGCATAACCGTTTGTGTGTTTGGTTCGTGTTGCAGACGATAACCAATTGTTAGTTTTACTTTATTTTTGTTGCACGCAACAATCATCGTTTCGCAGTCTTGTGCGGTCATGGCCATTGGCTTTTCGCACCAGACATGTTTGCCCGCGTCGGCAGCAATCAATGTGTATTTTTTATGTAAGGCTGTTGGCAGCACAATGTAGATAACATCAATTTCAGGGTTGTTTGCAACCTCATGCATTGTCTCGTAGCTGTATATGTTCTGGTCTTTGATGGCGTATTGTTGCTGCCAATCAGAAATCTTGTCGGGGCTGCCGGTAACGATGCCCCTAAGTTCGCAATGCTGTGTTAGCTGCAACGCCGGTGCTAACAAGTCTCGGCTGTAATAACCTAGCCCAACCAGAGCGACACCGAGTTTTCTGTTTGTTGCTTCCTTCCCGCTCAAGGCGGTAGGCGCGTATGACAGTAGTGATGCGCTTGTGGTCATGCCTAAAAATTTTCGTCGGTTTATTACTCTCATGCGTTTCTCCAAAGATCGTGTTAGCTAGCTCAAGCCCTATGATGCCCTTATTTTTTCGCCGGGGCTGCCAAAGGCTTGTAACTTTTATCTTTAACTAGTGTGCATTTTCTGGAAATCGTTTACAAATTTATATTTAAGATAAGTTGTTGTATTTTATATGTATAAATACCTTTTGGGCGTGAGCCTTAGTGTGAACGTAGCCAAATTATTAGAATGCGAATTATTTTGTAATTTTATTACATTATTATTGATTGTTGAATATTTTTAGTGGTTTAACTTAGCTTTAAGAGCATATTAAGTGGAAAAATCGATATATTAAAACGAACCTTTTGATTCTGTGGAAAACGTTTTATTTATCTTAAATCATTGATAATTAATAATTTATTTCAATCGGAGTTAATGGTGTTGGCTTAAATTGAAATTTTTTTACAAAATTGAGATGACTTTGTCATTCTATTGTCATAAGGTGAAGTTGAAAGTGGTGCTAAAACCACTCGTTTTAACGTGACGCGAAGCATAACCAGTCAAAAGCAACTCTAGAATTGCTCGACGAGATTTTGGTTATTTTGGCCGGGTTGGGTTAGCGTCTATTAAATAAAACTACCAAATTAAAGGAGAGAATTAGATTATGGCTAAACGCGTATCTAATGAGGGTGCTGTTCCGAAAGGGCAACAGTTCCCGTTTAAGAAGACGTTGCTGGCGATGTGTGTTGGTGCCGCGATACAACCAGCCGCCTGGGCTCAGACTGAAACGACAGAAACAAGTGCTAATAACAATGTTGAAGCAGAGGTATTAGAAGAAATATTGGTGTATGGAGTGCGGTCGAGTTTGAAGAGCGCGCAAGACATTAAGAAAAATGCGGACACTCACCTTGACGCTATTTCAGCATCTGATTTAGGCGCCTTACCGGATGTGTCTGTACTTGAGGCTTTGCAGCGCGTGCCAGGTGTGTCGATCGAACGCTTTGCTGCAGCCAATGATCCCGATCACTTTTCTACAGAGGGCTCTGGTGTAACGCTACGTGGCCTCCCAAATACCAGAACAGAATTCAATGGCCGTGATACGTTTTCAGCCAGCAACGGCCGTGGCTTATCTTTTGAAGATGTTTCCCCTGAATTGTTGGGTAGTGTCGAAATTTTCAAGAATCAAACCGCGGATATGATAGAAGGCGGTATTTCGGGCACAATTAATCTAAATACATTTAAGCCTTTTGATTCAGATGATCGAGTTTTTAACGTTTCTGCACAAGCAAATTATGGTGATTTGGAAGAAGAGCTAACTCCCTCCTTTAGTGGCCTCTACAGTGATCGATGGGAGGTTGATGGTGGAGAGTTTGGTGTAAGAGCAAGCTATTCTAATTCTGATTTAGATTTTAGATCCGATGGTGCGCAGTTTGGGTTTCATCGGTTTGATGAGGCTTCCGGGCGATACACCCCATTAAATGCGGGCATTCGTACGACCTCAACTAATCGTCAGCGCGAAGGTGCGTCATTGGCGCTTCAATATGAAAATACCGATAAGACTTTCAGCGCTTTGGTCGAGTATCTACGTTCAGAATCTGATACAGATTGGTTAGAGCGTGCCTTCTTTTCAGATGATGCAGCGGCGTCACCATCAAGTAATGTTGTCTATGGTGCAAACGGAGTCTTCGTTGGAGGAACTCTTGAGGGCGCAGACGTCGGTCTTGGACCGCAAACTCGTCGTTCAGATGAAAGTAATCTAACACAAGATTTATCGCTATCTTTGAGTTTTCAAGCAACTGATAGGTTGGCAATCAACGCCGATATTCAATACGTCGACTCTGAGAAAGAGCTGGTGGACCTTTCAGTTTTTGGCGGTATTGTTGGCGGTGGCATTAATATCGACCTTGCGCGCAATGGTGACACCCCGGTTATTAGTTTTAGAGCGCCAAATGGTTCATCGCAGAGTGACGCTGAATTTTTCAGTGACCCTAATAATTACTACTGGCGCGCTGCAATGGATCATATCGAGGAGTCAGAAGGTGATGAAGCGGCAGTTCGTTTGGATTTTGAGTATGAGTTAGAGTCTGGTTTCGCTAAATCTGTACAAGCTGGCGTTCGCTGGTCAGAGCGTGATCAAACGACTCGTTGGTCTACCTATAATTGGGGTAACGTGTCTGACTCTTGGAACGGCGGTGAAGCGACATTCGGTGGTATTGCAAGCGGTAACGGTTTTCAAAGTACTGAAGCAAGCGCTTTCTCTTTCGGCGACTTTCATAATGGTGTGGGTGGTTTGCCTGGTGGCGTCGGTATTTTCGCAGATGCTAGCACGGTAACGGGTTTTGATAACTTTCAGAATACTTTTGGAAATGTGCGGCACATTCCCGGCCTAAGTAGCAGAGATGGCGCGGTGGGCAATTACCTGCCCGCAGAGGTCAATTCGACTACGGAGACCAACACGTCCGCTTACATTAGATTAAATTTTGGCTCTGACGGAGACAACCGTCTTGGTGGTAATGTTGGTTTGCGCTACATAAATCAAGATACTTCAGTTAAAGGTGGGATCGTATTTCCGTCGATTAATCTTCCTGATAGCGTTGATAGAACCGCGCTACCTGCGGAAATAACTTCTTTGTTTGATTTCGCTAATGGCTTTAGCAGCAACGAAGATGCAGAGAGCTCGTTTGATAAAATTTTGCCAAGTTTAAATATTAAGTACGAGATTACTCCAGAGTTGATCGCGCGTTTTGGCGCTTCACAAGCTGTGGCCTATCCAGATTTAGGTAATTTGCGCTACAACTACAACATTTCAATCGATATTGATACAGATGGTGGCGTACCTGAGTTTAATGGGTTTAGGCAGATATCAGGTAATCCGTTTTTGGAGCCACTTGAGTCAAATAATTTTGATCTTTCGTTGGAATACTATTTTGATGATGCGGATTATGTGGCGGCAGGCGTATTTCATAAAGATATGAAAAACTTCTTCTCGACCACTACCAGCGGCCGCAATGTTACTAACCCAAGTACTGGTGCTACTCAGGTTGTGGAAATCAGCCAACCGTTTAATGTGGGCGAAGCCACGTTAAGTGGTTTTGAGTTTTCTTATCAACAATTTTTTGATGAATTGCCTGGGGTATGGAGTGGTTTAGGCGTGCAATTCAACTATACATATCTTGACCCAAGTGCGGTACCGCAACAAAACTTGCGCCCTGATGAGTTTAGTGGCCAGTCCGACGCCGATCGTGCTGCAGTTCCTTATGATAATCTGCCGCTTCAAGGTCTGTCAGAGAATCAATTTAACTTAGTTGGCTTGTTTCAGAATGATAAATGGGAAGGCCGTTTAGCGTACAACTGGCGTGATGACTATCTATTGACGATACGCGAAGTTAATTCATCCAATGTTGGCTTCGATGTAACGACTTTCGCGGATGCTCGCGGTCAGCTCGATGGCTCCGTATTCTATAAAGTTAATGACGACTGGCAAGTTGGGTTGCAGGGTTCTAATCTACTGCAAGATGAAGTGGTTACTTCTAGCCAGGTTGATGCGAGTGGTACGCGTGTGCTTCGCCATTCTTACATCTTTGATCGACGTTTGACTTTTGTTGTTCGTGGTAGTTTCTAGGCTTGTAAGGTAATAGCAAGAAGGCCGCCTCAGGTGCTCTTGAGGCGGCCTTTTTACTTGGGGATATTCTGCAGATTTAGTTAGGTTTTTTAATCCACTTTCTATAATAATAAATGGGAGTCTCATAATAGAATTTTCCATGATCAAGCAAAGGCGCGACCCAATAAAAAAAGTAGCGATTGTCGGTGGTGGTACGGCTGGTTGGATGACAGCCGCCGCTCTTGCAGAGCTGTTAATAAATCAGGATTACCAAATTACGTTGATAGAATCTGAGCAAATCGGAACTGTTGGCGTTGGTGAAGCGACTCTGCCCCATTTAAGGTTCTTTAATCAGCGACTCGGTATAGACGAAGCTGATTTTATGCAAAAGGTCAACGCGACCTACAAGTTGGGTATCGAGTTCGCTAATTGGGGGCAGATAGGTGAAGCGTATGTTCACCCGTTTGGTGACTTTGGCGCACCAGCGAATGGTGTGCCGTTTCATCATTATTGGTTACGGGCGAGAGAGCAGGGCAGCCCTTACCCTATTGGCGACTATTCTTTACCGGTGGTCGCATCACTAGGAAAAAAGTTCGATTTTCCTAACCTGGATGTCAGCTCCTTGTTATCGACGTATGGCTATGCATACCATATTGACGCTGGCTTTTACGCAAAGTATCTACGCATGTTCTCAGAAGAGCGCGGTGTGGTTCGGCAAGAGGGAAAAGTTGTTAAGGTTAATCAGGATGATGAGTCCGGTTATATTTGCTCCGTTGTTATGGATAACAGCGTGGTTGTAGAAGCAGACTTATTTATAGATTGTTCTGGGTTTCGAGGGCTGCTAATTGAGCAGACATTAGAGACTGGTTATGAACATTGGAAACATTGGCTACCCTGCGACCGAGCTGTTGCGATACCGTGTGAACTAAATGGCGACTCAATAGCGTATACGCGCGCCACGGCTGATGATGCTGGTTGGCGCTGGCGCATTCCGTTGCAGCACCGAGTTGGCAACGGGCATGTCTATTGCAGTGACTACATGAATGATGATCGTGCTGAGCGGGCATTGCGCGATGGTCTTGAAGGTGAGCCTCATGCCGATGCTAATTTTCTTCGCTTTAATACCGGGCGACGAAAAAAAATGTGGAATAAGAACTGCGTAGCAATCGGCTTATCGGCAGGGTTTCTAGAGCCCTTAGAATCCACCGGAATCCATTTGATTCAACTCGGCATCATGAAGCTGATTGAGTTTTTTCCAAACCGCGAGATGGACACAGCTTATTCAAACGAATTCAACCGTGTGATGCAGATGGAAATCGAGCGTATTAAGGATTTCCTGATTTTGCACTATAACGCGACGAAGCGTAACGACACCGACTTTTGGAGCTATGTTCGAACGATGGATTTGCCTGATTCTCTGCAACACAAAATGGAGTTGTTTAAGTCGAGCGGGCATATTGTAAAGTACGAGGAAGGTTTGTTTTTGGAACCAAGCTGGGTTGCCGTATATCTAGGGCAAGGTGTTATTCCTCGATCCTATGATTCAAGAGTAGATGCGTTTTCTAAAGATGAGATCGAAATACAACTCAGCAAATTGAGAAAGTCGGTTGTACGCGCCGCCAATAGTATGCAGAGCCATGACAAGGCCATTTCTATGATCGCCAATTCGACTAATCTGGGTGGCATAGATGCAAGCATGAGCTTGTATGGCCGTTGATGGCCGACCAGCATTTAAGTATAAGAAGGCGATGAATAAAGCATTAAAGAGCGTCGTAATTGTCGGCAATGATGAGCATGCATGGAGTGCCGCCGTAAGGTTAGGAGTAGCGCTTAAACCTTACAAGGTTACGGTGACGGTGCTCGAGCCATCGCCGTTATCGATGGTTCATGGGCTATTGTCGTTTGGCTCCAGCGTACATGCTTTTCATCGCGCTCTAGGTTTGTCAGAAACCGATCTGATTAAACACGTTGGCGGCGCTTATAAATACGGAGAGCGTTATCAAAATTGGGTTAGCGCGAATGGGCAACATGTAACCTATACGTATTCGCCAAGTGGTCAGATGATAAATCGAGTCCAGTTTCACGACTACCTTGCCCACCTGCGTTTGTCTGGAAAAGAAGTTAGCTTGGAGTCGTTTTCAATTGCAGCGATGGCGGCGACTGAGAACCGGTTTACCCACCCTGAGCCGAACTCGCCCTATGAGAAAATTGACTATTCGTTGAATTTAGATCGTGCTCGCTATGTGCAGTTACTTAGGCACATAGCGCAGCAGCAAGGCATTTATTGCGTTCAGGCAAGTATCGCGAGTGTAGAGCGTTGCTCACAGCATGGCACTATTCGAGCATTAGGTCTAAATGATGGCAGCAAACTTGAAGCTGATTTTTACTTTGATTGCACACAGAATGCGCAGATTATTGGCGATGAGTTTAGTATTGAATTTGAATCCTGGGCTCAGTGGTTTCCCTATGATCGTTGTGTTGAATCATTGCAAAGAGTAGATTCACCAACGCCCTTGTTTAACGTTCTGGCACCGCTAGGTTCTGGCTGGTGCAAACGGGTATCGGCTCCTGGTGTGGTGTTTCAGCAAGCGTTCTTCTGTAGCGACGATGCTGATGATGCCGCGCGCTATAATGAGTCGAAAGCATCAATGGAAGCGCTAACCCAGCTGGTCGGCGCGAGAGCGTCATTTTGGCAATCAAATTGTGTTGCTATCGGCGCGGCGGCTGGCAATGCTGGGTGCTTGCTTTTTGATGATTTGCATTTTACTCATACGGCCATCGAGCGTTGGTTAGCGTTGTTGCCGAATGCTGAGTTAAACCCGCCGACGATTAAGCAATATAACGACAGTACAAAGGAAGAGTGCCAGCGAGTGCGAGACGTTCATGCGCTGTGTTTGGCGAGTCTCGCTGCTAGCGATTCTAAATTGAAAGAGCGCTTACGTGATGTGGTCTGGCCTGACAGCCTGATGCATCGTGTAGAGCTGTTTCGTGCAACTGGCCGAGTTGCGTTTTATGAGGCAGACGTATTAGAAAAACATCAGTGGGTCAATTTATTAATCGGCTTTGGGGTCTGGCCTGAAAAATACGATGTGCTTGCTGATTCGATGCCGCTGCAAGAGCTCGAAAAGCAAATGGCTGAGATCGCTGGCTCTGTACAACAATGGGTTGCGAAATTGCCTCAGCACGATGCCTTGTTAAACGCGATACGGGCGTCAAACCCATCGCAAAAATAAATGTGAGAGAGCGTTGGATAATAGAATTAGAAAAGTAGTGATTGTGGGCGGCGGCACTGCGGGTTGGATGGCCGCTGCGGCCCTTTCCAAGGTGTTGGCAAACCGCTATGCAAGTATTGAGTTGGTGGAATCCGAACAAATTGGCACCGTCGGAGTGGGCGAAGCCACCATTCCGCAACTGGCTACGTTTAATGGTCTGCTCGGTATTGATGAAAATGAGTTCGTGCGTGAAACGCAGGGGACATTCAAGCTGGGTATCGAATTCAAAGATTGGGGGCAGATCGGGGATTCATATATTCACCCTTTTGGTGCCTATGGTGTGCCAATTGAATCGGTGCCGTTTCACCATTATTGGTTAAGGCTACATAAAGAAGGGAGCTATCAAAAGCTAGAAGAATTTTCCTTAGCGTGTACGGCGGCTGCAAAAGGCAAGTTTACTCGGCCGCTAGACATTCCGAAATCACCATTGTCGCAGATATCCTATGCCTTTCAATTTGATGCAGGCTTGTATGCTAAATACTTGAGAAAATACGCCGAAGCTAATGGAGTCATCAGAACTGAGGGAAAGGTTGGTGATGTACAGCAGAATACGGAAACAGGTTTCGTTGAATCTATTCAATTGGAAAGCGGTCAACGAATAGAGGGCGATTTGTTTATCGACTGTTCCGGTTTCAGAGGTTTACTGATTGAGCAAACACTCAAAACTGGCTACGAAGAGTGGAGTGATTGGTTGCCCTGTGACCGAGCCATCGCCGTACCGTGCGCCAAAAACGGTGATCCGACTCCGTATACGCGCGCGACCGCGAGAGCGGCCGGTTGGCAATGGCGAATTCCCCTACAGCACCGCACCGGCAACGGTCATGTATATAGCAGTCAATATATGCGAGATGACGAAGCCGAGACAGTATTGCTGGAGAATCTAGATGGAGAGCCATTAGCCGACGTTAATAAATTGCGATTCGTAACCGGTCGGCGTCGCCAGTTCTGGAACAAAAATGTAGTGGCTATTGGGCTTTCTAGCGGCTTTATTGAACCGCTAGAATCCACTAGTATCTATTTAATTCAAACCGGGATTGCCCGGTTGATTGGGCTATTTCCGAGTCGGAATTTTGATCAGGTTGATATTGATAAATACAACGAGCAATCCATTTACGAGATTGAAGCCATTCGCGACTTTATCATTCTGCATTACAACGCGACTCAGCGCGACGATACCGACTTTTGGAACTACTGCCGTAACATGGCTGTGCCTGAAAGCTTGTCCAATAAAATGGAGCTTTTTAAAAGTAATGGTCGGCTCTATCGAGAGGCGGAAGAGCTGTTTTCGGAAACCAGTTGGCTGGCGGTTATGTTTGGTCAGGGCATTGTGCCTCAGCACTATCACCCTATTGTCGACGCTTATGATCAAAGGCCATTGCTTGAGTATCTCAATGGTGTGCGAGATGTGATTGCTAGGTCGGCCGACTCGATGCCGACACACGCCGAATTTATTCAGAAACACTGCGCGGCGAGTTAGGTGTAGAACGCCACTCTGAGCCAAGCTGAATTCAGTTTGATCTAGCCTATGAATAATTTCGGATATAAATGTAAACGATTACTTTTTAGAGTAAAGTTGCCGATTAACACAATAAAGAAAACTAAAATGACGAGGAGTTCTCCATGCCCGCAACCGTAATTCGAATGATTTTTTTTACTCTGATTGCACTATCGCTTCAGTCTTGCAAGCCAACTGAATGGAAGTGGGAGCTCGTTGATGCTAAGGGCCAGCCAACGCCGCGCCATGAAGCCTCACTGGTTGAGCACAAGGGCAAGTTGTATTTAATCGGCGGCAGGCGAATTAACCCCACGGACGTATTCGACCCCAAAACACAAACATGGGAGCAAAAGTCGCCGACACCTCTCGAGCTTCATCACTTTCAGGCGGTTTCCGTTGGTGACTTGATTTACTTAATAGGCGCGATGACAGGCGAGTACCCCAATGAAAAGCCACTTGATCGAGTCATTGTGTATAACCCACAAGCTGACAAGTATGAATTTACTCATACGATACCGGCCGAGCGTCGCCGTGGTGGCGCTGGAGTAGTACACCATAATGGCAAGCTTTATATCGTTGGAGGTATTACAAATGGGCACGTTGACGGATATCAGTCATGGCTAGACGAATATGATCCGATGTCGGGTAATTGGCGCGTGCTGCCGGATGCGGCTTTTGCGCGTGATCATGTTCAAGCTACCGTCAACAATAATAAATTGTATGTCTTCGGTGGACGAACCAGCCGACAGCGAACCGAAGAGGTACTTTCACTAACGGTTAAGCATGGAGAAGTGTTCGATTTCTCAAGTGAAAAATGGCAGCCAGTCACTAGTGAACTTGCGCTACCAACACTACGCGCTGGAAATATGGTTCTTAGTTGGGGCGATGAAATTATAATTGGCGGTGGTGAGAGTGGTACCCAAGAGGTGGCGCATAGTGAGGTCGAAGCTTATAACGTAGTGTCCGGGCAGTGGCGGAGTTGGCCAACCTCCTTGCAAGGCCGGCACGGGTCAGGCTTTGCGGTTGTTGGCGATTATGTTTACACCGCATCAGGAGCCGGTAATCGCGGGGGTGGGCCAGAATTGACCACAATTGAGAGGCTAAAACTACCCGTGAAAGAAGTGGCAGAGCCTGCAGTTGCTGCTGAGGCAATCCCGGTGTTTCAACAATGGCACAAAGTTGAGCTGGCATTCCAAGGCCCAAGTACATCTGAAAATGCTGTGGAAAATCCATTTACCGATTACGTTTTAGAGGTTGAGTTTCAGAACGCAGACAGCAAAAAAATAATCCGTGGTTTTTACGCCGCAGATGGTAACGCGGCCGAAACTGGAGCTGATTCTGGTAATGTCTGGAAGGTGCGTTTTGCGCCGGATGCGATTGGCCAATGGCAGTATCGAGCAAGCCTCAAGAGGGGCTCTGAGCTTGCTATGCAGAGTAGTGCTCAAGTCGTGGAGGAGATTCCTCTATCTGAGCCTAGTGGCCGCTTCGAGGTTGTGAGATCTGATAAAGACCATCGTGATTTTCGAGCGCTGGGCTTGCTTGGAATAGATAACGGCTACTTTCAATTTGTGGAGTCGGGCCAATATTGGATTAAAGCAGGCGCGAACAGCCCGGAAAACTTGTTGGGTTACGTCGGTTTCGATGGCACTTATCGAGTTAGCGCGGCCGACAAAGAAGGTGAAGCAACGGCTGCCAAGGAGCTACACAGCTACCCCAATCACTTAGCTGATTGGAAGTTGGGTGACCCGAGCTGGCAGGGCGGCAAAGGTAAGAGCATTATTGGTGCGATGAATTATCTAGCTGATAAAGGCATGAACGCTGACTACTTTTTGACGCTCAATATTAATGGCGACGGCAAAGATGTTTGGCCGTACGTAAACCACGAAGAATTCACACGCTTCGATGTTAGTAAACTTGAGCAGTGGGAGGTTTTGTTTGCTCACATGCAATCTCTAGGAATTATGCTGCATATGGTAACGCAGGAAACTGAGAACGAACGTTTGCTGGATGACGGCAATGTCGGGCCACTGCGCAAGCTTTATTACGATGAGTTGATTGCGCGGTTTTCGCATCACCCGGCTTTGGTTTGGAATCTCGGGGAAGAAAACGGCCCGGCCGATTTTTCACCAGTTGCACAAGATGATGCCCAACGTAAGGCCATGGCGGCGTATTTAAAAAAAGCGGACCCATACGGCCACCCGGTTTTACTTCATACTCATTCAACGCCGGAAAGTAAAGATCATATCTTAACGCCCTTGCTTGGTGACGAAGCGCTCGACGGCTTGTCTTTTCAAATTAACTTGCGCGAACAGGCGCATTCGGAAGTAATTCGATGGCACGAGAAGTCTAAAGCGGCCGGTGAGAAATGGTTGATCACCATGGATGAAATTGGCGAGTGGCACACTGCTACGTTACCAGATGAGATGGACCCTGGGCACCCAACCATTCGTCGCTATGCATTATGGGGAACGCTAATGGCCGGTGGCGCAGGTGTTGAATGGTACTTTGGTGCGCGCGCGCCCGCGAACGATCTTACCTCTGAGGATTGGCGGCTGCGCGACCAGCTTTGGACCATTACCAATCATGCGCGGGATTTCTTTCAACGATATTTGCCATTTTGGGAAATGACACCGCAAGATGAGTTATCCGACGAGGATGGTGTTTACGTCTTCGCAAAGGTTAACGAGGTCTATGTTGTGTACATGCCTGAAGGTGGCGAAACGACACTAGACCTCAGTGCGGCAAGTGGCTCATTTGATGTGGTGTGGTATGACCCGATTAGAGGTGGGCAGTTGCAATCAGGTTCTGTAGAGCAGTTGCAGGGTGGTCAAGTTGTTGCTTTAGGCTCTGCGCCTATAGCGGAAAAACAAGATTGGGTTGTGATGTTGCGACGCGCGCAAAGCGCGTCAGCCACTGACTAAGCAGTGCTTCTATGGTTTGAATGAATGCAAGTCAAACCCAAGGGCGAATTTGAGCATCTTGTTGCTGAAATGCGTCGATCTTGTTTTTGAATTTTAATGTGGCCGCGATTTGATCTAACCCTTCTAGGAGCATTTCGCGGTCAGAACCAGACGTGACAAATTCCACAATTTGATCAACGGCGGTGATGCGGTTGATAGTAAGGTCGACCGTTAGTGGGGTGATTTCATTTGTAGCATTAACTAGGCCCTCAAGCGTTTCGCGCTTGAGCTTGATAGGTAGAATGCCATTACGCACACAGTTTTGAAAAAAGATGCTGCCGAAGCCTTCTGCAATAATGCAACGAATACCAAACTCTTTGAGCGCCCAAACTGCGTGTTCTCGAGATGAGCCACAGCCGAAATTATTACCACAAATGAGTATGCTGGCCTTTTTATACCCTACTTGGTTGAGAACAAAGTCAGGATTGGGGGTTCGATTCTTTTCATCGTTGTAACGCCAAGGTGCAAACAAGCCGTTCGCTAGGCCAGACTTTGATACTGTCCGCATTTCGCGAGACGGAATAATTGTATCGGTGTCGATATTGTTGCGCATGAGTGGCGCAGCAATGCCAGTGTGAACTGTGAACTTATTCATACGTAGAAGCGGAAGTAATGTGGCCAGCGCAGGCTGAGGCCGCGACTGTCAGTGGGCTGGCTAAATGAGTTTTCGTTCCAGGGCCTTGGCGGCCCTCGAAATTTCGATTGGTGCTTGAGATAACTCGTTTATCGGAACCAAATGTTTCACCGCCGGCGTAGAAACACATTGAGCAGCCTGATTCGCGCCATTCAAAACCAGCATCAATAAATACTTTGTCTATGCCTTCAGCTTCCGCCGCGCGTTTTACAGAGCTGGAACCTGGTACGCAAATAGCCGAGATGCCATTTGATACTTTTTTGTCTTTCAAAAAATCAGCGACCAATCTCAGGTCACTAAGCCGGCTGTTAGTACAAGAACCGATAAACGCGGCATCAATCGTGATTTCGTCGATTGGCGTATCCGGCTTAAGATTCATATAAGTAAGTGCTTTGCGCATCGAGTCGCGCCGCGTCTCGCTATAGTGATGAGCGCGATCCGGGTGAGGAATATGGCCATTGATTGCAACCGCGTCTTGTGGGCTCGTGCCCCAAGTTACGGTTGGTTGAATATCGGCACAATCCACATTCAATTCTTTGTCGAAGTTTGCACCCGAGTCAGTTTTAAGGGTTTGCCAATGTTCGATAGCGGCCTCCCAGTGTTCTTTAGAAGGCGCATATGGCCGCCCTTTAACATACTCGATTGTTTTATCATCTGGTGCGACCAAGCCAGTAAAGGCAGAGAATTCAACTGCCATATTGCACAGAGTTAGGCGCGACTCTATGCTGAGTTCGCTGATCGCGGCTCCGGAAAATTCAACCGCATGATTGGCGGCGCCGGCGGCGCCGTACTTTGCAATCAGGTGCAAGATCATATCTTTGGCGGATACACCGGCTTGCAATGAGCCATGGAAGTTAACACGCATTGTGTTCGGCTTTCTGACGCGCAAGGTGTTGGTAGCCAAAGCATGTTCGGCATCGGTAGAGCCAATCCCCCAAGCTAAAGTGCCTAAGCCGCCTAAGGTACAGGTGTGGCTATCGGGGCAAACCAAGGTTATGCCGGGTAGTGCAATGCCTTGCTCTGGAGACACAACATGAACGATTCCCTGATTGGCATGAGTCAGGTCATATAGATGGATCCCGGCCTTGAGTGCTGATTGGCGTGTCGCAGAGATAAACGCGTCGCCGCCAGGCATTTCTGTTTTATCTGTACGGCCAATCTTAGTGCTGACAATGTGGTCCATTGTGCAGAACACATTGTTGGGGGAAGCAATACTTCGTCCACTCTCTTCAAGGCTTTTTAGCGCGATACTGCCGGTTCGCTCATGCAGAAAAATGCGGTCGATATTGACTAAGGACTCACCATCTCCAAGGTCAGTGATGGCGTGTATTTGCCAGAGTTTTTCGAACAGAGTTAATGGCATGATTTGAGCAACTTTGCTGGTTTTGTTGTTCTGAAATTGATCGCGCGGATTCTATATGAGATATAAAGATATAACAATATATCTTATTAATCAAACCATAACGAATTCCATATTTTATGCGGCTTTCTATTCGGTGCTAGACGAGTGTTTATTAAAAAGTTGAATCTTTTTCGTATTCTCCATACAATGAAAAGATATAAACACCTATCATTAATACAAATG
>CALKRK010000258.1 GCA_937989675.1 uncultured Arenicella sp.
TTCGGTGCGCGATGATATTGTTTTTCCTGAGCTTAGTGAGGCCGAAAAACGTACCGTTGCAGAACAAGCCCAGTTGCTGTTAAAGGGAGTTTATGTGCACCGTTTTCAGAAACAAGATTTCTACCCCGGTGTTACAGATCCTGTACCGGCAGTTCAAGCTGTCGTCGACAATATTGATGCTCTAACCGTGCCCGAGATGGAAACCGAGTTGTATCGTATTTTTTCGTCACAACGCGATCTGCATCTAAATTACATTTTTCCCCAGCCTTACGCGAGTTTTCAAAGCTCATTGCCATTAACATTTAAGCGTGTTCAAGGGCGCAGAAATTTCTTTGAGGTGCGTGTAGACGCGGTGAACGCCGAACGCTTTGCAGAATTTGCTTCAGATCAACGAGTACCCGAGGTGGGTGACCAAGTCGTTGCTTATAATGGCGTTCGAATTCGAAATGCGGTTAATAGCTTATTAGAAGTTGGGCAAGGCGCAAATAGATTTGGTGGATTTAGCAGAGCCCTTGCGCGTCTGACATTTAGGCCACACCTCCTGGCGCTTGTTCCCGAAGAGGATGAAGTTACCATTAGCTTTCGGTCCAAGAACGCTGGGCGATCAGGTCGTAGGTATGAGACGTACACTGTAACAATTCCGTGGATCACAAGAGTTCCGGCTCCTGCCCCAGTTGTTCAAACGCAGCAGCGCTCTATTGCAGCTGTACCTCAAGGTATTAATGCCAAGCCGCGCAAAATTACTTTGCAAGAAATGAATATCAAAGAGGATATGTTTCAAAAATTGTTTAACGACTTTCGCGCTGAAAACGGACTGCTTGCACAAAGTACATACCCAAGTAACCCTAGTAATGAGCCTGAAATTACTTGGGGGGTTATTGAAAACCGCCTCGGAAAATTTGGTTATATTAGACTCGCCAGTTTTGTGCCGGTTAACGGTGTTGATTTCGCCGTGCAAGAAGTTCGAAGAATCATTTATGAAGAGTTCGATGGCACTAAAGGTATGATTTTCGATGTCCGCGATAATGGCGGTGGCTTTGGGCAATTGTCAGACGAACTACCACAGTTGTTTGGCCGCAATGACGCCGTTACGGCGCAAGATAGGTTAATTAATACCGATGAAATGGCTCGAATATTTAACGAGTCGGTTTTTGGATTAGCTTTCCCTGAAGGGCTTGAGGCCATAAATGAAGTTGCTGGCACTGATGCAACGCATACTAAGGTGTTTAGCTTATTTGATGCACCAGGAGTGAACAGGTTTGGTCAGGTATACAACGGCCCCGTTGCAGTACTCGCGAATTCAAATAGTTACTCTGCGTCAGACTATTTCTCGTGTCATATGCAAGATTCTGGTATTGGCTTCGTGTTTGGTGAGGAGCCTAGAACCGGCGCAGGCGGTGCTAATGTATTTGAGCATTCACTTCTTGAGCAGTTTGTACCAACGGTATTTTCTCCTATGCCGGGCACTCACCGTGCTCGAGTTTCTTTTGGTCAAGCCGTTCGCCAAGGTCTTAATGAAGGTAGCTTTATTGAAGACTTTGGTTGTAAAGCTGACTTATTAGTAAGCCCTCGTTTGTCAGATTTATTGGATGGCGGTGAGAGCCAGATTGTTAAAGTCACATCAGCACTCAGATATCTATCGTACTTCCCTCGTTTTCGTTCTGGCGTTCGTGCTCCGTCGAATGAGTTTGTGCAACTGCGCACCAGAGAAGACCTAGATTTCCCACTGCGAGTTCGAAACACTCCAAAGGTTAGAGTTACGATTAATGATGAAGTGGTTGATGAGATCTATACCAACCGTTTCTTCGGTACCACAACCGTTGACTACAGTTTTCCCGACTCTCTCGTTATTGGTGACACGAATTCAGTTCTGATAGAGGGCGTGAGTTACTCAGGCAAGCGGCTTTGGAACTTGCGGCGTCAAGTAGTTGTTCTGGAAGAACCTGTTGTGGTTGAAAGTGATGGATTAGAAATCGATTTTGCTACCGCGACAACGGTTGCTCCGTTTTCTATCGTAAATTCGAGTCCAGCTGAAGATGGTTGGAATCTCGTTACTCCAGCTCTTGAGATTGGCTACAACCCGACATACGCAGACAATGTGAATTCGGATGCCCTTTTGTCTGTTGACTTAACGGCTTTGCCAAGTGCGCAACTCAGCTTTGATCTTGAGTACGACACTGAAGTGGGTTTTGATTTTGTTGATGTGTTTGTAACGGATAGTGAGGGCAATAGCACCACATTGCTTAACGAAAGTGGCACTGCAGCGCTACAAACTTATGACTTTGATATTTCTGACTTTGCCGGTAAAGCTGGTGTCCAGATTCATTTCAGATTCATTAGCGACGGCGGTGTTGTTGCGCCTGGAGTGCGCCTGCAAAGGGTATCGATCCGATAAACAAATCTTGTAGTTTTAGACGCGACCGGCCACTACTCTGAGTTGTGGCCGGTCTTTTTTATACAACCTGAATTAAATTTTTTAGTACACGGTTTGGTCGTTGAACAAGAATAAGCTCGCAACAAGACAGTTGCAAAAAAATAATCTCAAGGAGGCTGTGTCGAAGCTCCTTCGATTTATTGAATAAATCTATTACTGCTTATGCTCAAACTGAGGCATTCTAAAAAACATCTATTGCGTTGTTAAAGCGCAATACAAAACCCAACTCAACTTACCTTGGAGCGATTATGTGCGATGACTTTACCGAAAAAGATATAGATAAATTCGAACGAGAGGGTGGCACCATAAATCGCCGAAATTTTGGAAAATTGTCGGCCGCGATGGGCTTTGCGGCGCTGTTGCCCAACGTTGTTAACGCGGCGGCAGTTAGCGAATCCGAGGTTAAAATAGAAACATCTGACGGCGTCGCCGACGCCTATTTCGTCCATCCTTCCGAAGGTAAACATCCAGCGGTACTTATTTGGCCCGATATTCTTGGTCTGCGCCCTGCGTTTCGAGCGATGGGTAAGCGCTTAGCTGAATCTGGCTATTCAGTGCTTGTGGTAAACCCATTCTATCGTAGTCAAGTGGCTCCAGTTGTTCCTGATGGTGCTAGTTTTAGAGATCAGGAGACGCGCGATATCGTTATACCAATGTATCGCAAGCTTTCGGCAACGACTCACGTGAGCGACGCGAAAGCATTCATTCAGTTTCTAGATGCTCAAGCGGTGGTTGATATCGAGCGTAAAATTGGTACACAAGGCTATTGCATGGGCGGTCCTATCATTATGCGCACTGCCGCGGCGGTACCAGATAGGGTTGGCGCTGCGGCATCTTTTCACGGCGGCGGTTTGGTCACTGACGATGAAGATAGTCCACATCTATTGATTCCCGAGACTCGGGCACATGTACTGCATGCGATTGCTGAAAACGATGACGAAAAAGACCCTGAAGCCAAAGATGTGTTACGGAAGGCGTATGCGGCAGCTGAGATTCCAGCTGAGATTGAGGTGTATAAAGGTACTATGCATGGTTGGTGCCCACCAGACTCCGCTGTCTATAGCGAAGAACACGCAGAACGTGCTTGGAGCCGCCTGTTAAGTTTGTACGAAAGAGCGTTAACGTAAAATAGTAAGCCAAGTTTTCTGGATTGAATGAGTATAGTGGTGTGCTGACTCTCAACAGGAACTCGCAATTTAGCTTTTAGATATTTGTTCTGTGTTTCACGTTTATCTAAGTGTGTTATTGGCCTGTCCATATGGCTGAAGTTAACTCGCTTCTCAAATTTTTTCTAAGATCAAGAGAAGATCTTTGTTAGCGTTTAAGGGTTTAGATGAAAAGGCCTGCTGTTATGGGGAACACGTCTAAACAGCAGGCCTTTTCGAGTATACCCAGCTAACTCCAACCCCTTAGTAGTTGGGTATACTTGCGCAACCAAAGAAAATAGCTACCTCCAATTAGTACCCATAGCTACCAACTTCAGTCAACTGGCCCCGCAATTCCCCAGCAGGGTTGCGATCGGTATGAATGTTGACGTACACGCGGCCTTCTTGAATTGCCGCAATTAGCGTATCCAAGGGTTGACCGAGAAGAGGGCCAACTAGTTCGCTAGCTTCAACATCCGTTTTTAGACGGCGTAAACGGCGACCATTTTTGAAGTTGCTGTCGTTCAACAGGTTTGCAACAACCGGGCCGTTTTCACCTTCAGCACCTAAGTGTAAATGCGCCATGGTAATCTCAACTCCGCGCGGTAAACGTGCGACCGCCGCTAGTAGATTTAGTTTCGTTCCGTCGTCGATGAGGCTGGCTTGGGTTAAACCAATGGCTCGAGTACGAACCGCAGGAACTTCGTTGCTACCGCGCACGAAGGTGCTAAACAGCAAATTATCGGTGATCGCAGGTGCGGCAGTGAATTTAAACTTCAAAAAAGAATAACCGGATTGTGAGAAGTCACCTTCACGAAAACGAGGGGCGTCTAAGACGCCGCCACTGCCGCGTGGTAAGAAGCCCGTGATGCCATTAATATCCGATCCGAGTGTGCCAATATTACCACCTTCATCGATGCCAGTATTCGGAGATGATTGACCGAAAAACGCAGTATTAGCCGGAGCCTCATCATTAACCTCGGTACCGGCATCGAGTGCTTCATTGCCTGCTACAAAAAAGTTCTCAGCGATGAATTCGCCAGCATCGTTAAACAGTGGGTGCGCTAAAGGGCTACCATTTGAGATACAGAAATCGTTACTTGGGATTATCATAGAAGCGTAACTAAAGTAGCGTGTGTTCGGGTCGTTAGAATCAACGATAAAACTGAATGAGGTCATCTCACCAGGTGCGATTGGCCCGTTAGGCCCAGGAATGGTTGCTTGTTGTCCGAGCGGTTGTAGGGTGTCGAAATCCGCTGATATCGCCTCAGTGGCTCCATCCTCACAAATGGACTCGAGCGCGTTTGATCCCGCAATAGGGCGTGAGTTTGCCGGCGTATTGCCGTTGTATGTATCGAAAGTAGCACCGTCGTGTAGTCCTACCCAGACCGGGGTTAAAAAAGTTGCTTGCATTGGTGCGACATTTTCTACTTGAACCGTGATTCGAGTAGGTTCGGCGTATGCGCTGGTGCTTGCGATTCCTAGAGCAATTAGGCTCATAGTATGTCGTTTTAGGCTTTTCTTGAAGTTCACTTCTGTTCTCCTGTGGTTAGTGTGAGGTAGTATAAAAAAGTAGATAGTTGATAAACCGTTTTCACCCAAGTGCCGGTAACTCGTTGAGTGAGATTTGTTTTAGCTGCAAGGCACGCCGCGAATACATACGCAGCGTGCATTAAAGGTAGCTGTTGTTAAAAGCGAAGGTTTAAACCTACGTTGAGCGAATCGAAGTCGAAATCACCTGACTGAGTTGTGGTCGCCAAGCCTCCGGGGCCGCCGCCACGTCTAGAGAATTCAACATCATCGACATCGGTAGATGTGTACTCAAAAAATACGCCAAACGCATCGCTGATTTGGTATTCAATACCCGCACGTAGCTCTAAGGCGGTCGCACTGTCGCTGCCGGTTGCGAACGGTGGGCGGGTGGTTGGAGCTGAGCCAATCGACATGCCATAAAGTGCTTCCACGCTTAGGTCTGTTTGTCCGATACCCAGGCCCACATATGGCTTAAAGCTGCCAAGTTCAAATTGATACTTAGCGCGTGCTAGAATGGTTTCTGCTTCGAGTGAACCTTCAGACCGGCCATCGTTCGCTGAGAAAACATTGTCCATGAATCGCAATTCTTCTAGCTCATGATCGCTGTTTGAATAACTAAGCTCGATGCTTAGTTTATTGCCGTTTGCTTGAGCAAGTAGGGTACGTCCAACTGTGATGCCAAAGCCTGTTTCTTCGTCGGTATCGATACCAATGCGCCGAGTAACCCCGGCTACTTGTTCAGTGCTTTGAGTATCGACGCTGCTTAGGTCAGCTTGGTTCGTGCTTAAGCTGACATACCAAGATTTATCGGCCGCGCTGGCGACAGAGCTGAATGCGCATGCTGCGATGCCAGCAGCGATAAGATTGTGTTTCGTTTTCATAAGTTCCTCTGTTGTTTTTGCTGACGAAGCAGTTACACATTTTTAATGTGTTGATTTAGATAATTGGCCGATTGCGTATCGAAATAGCGATATCGAAAACAATCGACTTGATCAGTTGTTGACTCGTATGTGTCGAATGATTCGCAAAAGGTTCAAAAAAAATTAAAAATAAATTCGATCCTTATTGAACCTTTTTCACTCTGATCGCTACTAACAAAGTGAATCAACAATTTAGTGGCTTCATTCCTAAGAAAATTGGAAATGCCAAATTTGAATTTTGACGACGAAGAAATTGAAATTAATGAATACAGCGGATGCCCTAAACTCCTTGAGAGACGAGCAGTTGCTGGAGCGAATCGCGCTTCAGCGAGACAAGCTTGCTTTGGCGGAGTTGTATGATCGGTATCGGCATAGCCTGGGTAGTTTTCTTAGAAGGAAGGTTTATCAGGACAAGTTAGTAGATGAGATTTATAACGATGTAATGATGACCGTTTGGCAGAAAGCCGATAGCTTTAGAGGCGAGTCAAAGGTGTCAACTTGGATCTTTGGAATGGCTCATCGAATTTGTATGTCACACTCAAGAAAGGAAATGAAACATACTCAAAATATGACAAGTGTGGAGTTCGACGAGATACAGTCGCAGCCTAACCAAAATGAAGCGGAATCTGAAATGGTTGACCAGCTGCGTATTGCTACCGCCAAACTTGGAGAGAATCACCGCACAATCGTTGAGTTGACCTACTTTCAGGGTCACAGTTTGAGCGAAGTTGCTGAAATTGTAGGGTGCCCGTTGAATACTGTTAAAACGCGTCTATTTCATGCGCGTCAGAATTTAAAAAGTTATCTTCGCAAATACGCGGTTGACAATTAGGCACTGGAAAAAAACAACATCTTAATAGATGAGTATTAATATGAATAACTCAAATGACAAGTCAGAACTACTCAGAGAAATAGCCATTTTTGACTATGTGGCCGGAAATCAGAGTGAGTCGGTAAAGAGAAATTTCGAGAATATGATGAGGCAGGATCCAACCCTACGTGAGGCGGTTGATGCTGAGCGAGTGTTGCGCGCTAATATGCAGAAAGCAGGTGAGCTTGAGCCTGTGTCGATGTCAAATTTTGATGTTCTGCTCTCGAGCATCGAAGCCGAAGAAGAGCGGCCGACAAACGAATCTAGTGTAGGTGTAATTTCCAGCGAGCTGATTAGGCAAGAACACCTAGAGAAGGGTGAATCATCGAACAAGGTTTCTTTCTCCAGGTACTATTCTATCGCTGCGAGCATTGCCATGTTTGCGGTAGTATTTGCTGGTTTCTATCTGAACTCTTCGCAACCAAAATTCGAAACACTTTCTAGTAATACGGCTTCTGAAAAAATCAATTTTGCCCAACTGGCTGAACAAACACGGTTGGCCAAAATAACCCTATCGGACGGTTTGTCGCAACAGGAAATTGATGACGTTCTACGTGCGTATAACTTAAGTAGTTTTGAAGCCGGTGCACAACAAAACCAGCGTTATGTTATTTCAGAGTCTGCAATTTCAGTTAGTGAGTTAACCCGCTGGCGTGAGGATTCGCGAGTGCAGCAAGTTGAACTTTTTGTCACTTCGGATGAAGGTTAGACTGATGCGTATATTCATTGGCGTGTTTTTAGTTTGTTGGTCTGCTCTGGCGCTTTCGCAATCAGTGTTAGATGATACACATACAGAACAGCAGGAAGAGTGGGTTTTGGTTTTTGATGACCCTCGCCCGGCCCGCTTACAAGGTTGGGTAAGAGGTAATTATGGAAAAAGCAGTGGAGACTATCGCGGCGCTTTGGAGTTGGAACGTTTTGGTAAAAAGGTTGTCTCCGAATATGATATGACACTGCACGACCAGTGGTTTATTCCAAGCCTTGGTGTTTACTGTTTGGTGGTAAGTTTTAACAGCGATGAAGGCGAAACGATTTCCAAGCTGAAAAAGGATAAGGCCGTTCAGTGGGTACAACCATCGAATGAATTTGAATTGCTCAACGAGCATAAACGGCAGTCTTTTGAGGAGCTAGAGGAATCGCGTTCAAACCTCGATGAGAAATTGCCAAGTCTGATAGATGGGGAGGGCGTTGTGATTGCTATTGTCGACTCGGCAGTTGATAACTCTCATCAAGATTTAGTAGGCTCTGTTAGTAATAGCGGAGACTTTGTCGTCGAAGGCTTAGACAATCATAAGGGCGAATCGCATGGCACTGCTATTGCCGGTGTAATGATGACTCGGCGCAGTACTAAGCTTGGTGTGGCTGGTATATCGCCAGCCGCAAAGTTAGAAGCCTATAGAGGTTGTTGGGAGTCTACTGAGCTCAACAAAACTAATTGTAATACCTTGTCGTTGGCGCGCGCATTAGATGCGGTTGCAAACGGAAATGCAGATATCTTGAACTTGAGTCTATCGGGCCCGAAAGATGCGTTGCTGGATCGAATTTTGCAGCGAATTATAGATCGTGGCACCATGGTTGTTGCTGCGTTTGATCCGGCACGTCCAAGCTCGAGTCGGTTCCCAACCGAAAGAGATGGTGTGTTAATTGTGCGCGCTGCAAGCTTGGATGAGCGATACAGTGATGTATTTACAGCGCCGGGTGCTAGAGTCGTTGCGCGGCCTGGCAATCGTTACGATTTTATGCACGGACATTCGGTCGCTGCGGCGTACACCAGCGGATTGCTAGCCTTACGCAAGCAAGCGTTGGGTGCGAGTCGTTCTGCTAGTAAAACTAGGTTGGATTGGAGAAATACATCTCATAGTACAATGGCGGAAGATCTAGTAAGTGAGATTTTGCAAGATTCCCAGAGGCCCACATTTCACTGAGAAAGCCTTCGTTAGTACAGGCGATAGCTGAACGTGAGCTGTAGCTCCGGTTCATCAATATCAAACGGAACCATTTTAGCTTGATCTGGGTCGGTATAAATTATGCCCGCTTCGCTAGTCCAGCGAGCCTTAGTATACGAAAGAGAGGCTTTGGCAAAGAGAAGTTCGTCAACTGGTGCGCCACTTTCTAAAGCCATAAGCGTACTCGATAAGTTAAAGTTCAATTGCTCGGTCAGTGGTATCTGAGTTTCAGCTTTTAGGGCGTAGGCATCAAACGGACGATTTAGCCAGTTTTTTGAGTAAGTGGCTGTAAAGCGCGTTTTTTTGCTGATGTGCCAGCTACCGGCAATGTCAGTGAAATCCCACTTGTGAACAATCCCACGAGAATATTCGTGGCGAGTCACTTGTGCTGAGAAGGCTTTTTTCTTGTTAATGGGCTTAAAATAGCCAGCGTAAATATCACAACCTGAGTCTAAGCCTTCGCTAAGGTTCACTGTCGATGCATAACAATCGAAGCCTGCAAAACCGCCACCATCGAAGGTCCAGTCAGCGTTGATAGATAGCGTCGGCGAGTCGTCAGTTAGGTTTGTTCCGTCTAGAAAACGACTGCTCTCAATACTTGCAGTTGCTTGCAGGGTAGCCGCATTTGCAAGCCCACAGCATATTAGCGTCAACAATAGACTCAACATTGTTAGTAAATGATTACGCATTTCGTTTCTAGCGAAGTTATAGCTCGACTGCCATTGAGCTGTGTTACCTAAAGTTACTCGGTCCTAGAGTATGACTCTAGGGTTCAAGTTTAACTTAGTTGGTGACAGTGGTTAACCATATTTTACCTTGCTATGAGTAGCTTTACGCGCTTTATCCTGCTTCGATGGCTAATTTTCTTTGTGGTTGTGTAATCTGAATTTTCAGATTAACGACGCGACTTCAAAGCCTTCTCTGATTGCGCGTTTTGCGTCGAGCTCCCCCGCAAGTTTAGAGCCGCCCACCAGATGAGTCGAAATATTGTGAGTTTGTAGTTCATCGAGTAAATCGCGCCTAGAGAGTTGCCCAGCACAGACCACTACCGTGTCGCATTCTACGACTTGAGGCTCGCCATCTTGAATGGTGAAGTGCAAGCCACGATCATCTATTTTTGTGTAGTTAACGCCACTAATCATTTGCACATTTTTCATTTTTAGTGAGGCCCGGTGAATCCAGCCAGTGGTTTTGCCTAAGCCTTTACCCATTTTGCTCTGTTTGCGCTGCAGCATCGTGATTTGGCGCGCCGCTGGTTCGGGCGAGGCCATGATGTACGCGCCGCGCGAGTCATAACTTTCATCAACCCCCCATTCCTTATTGAATTTTTGAACGTCTAGGCTCGGTGATACACCTTGGTGCGCAAGCAATTCGGCAATATCAAATCCAATGCCACCAGCGCCAATAATAGCAACCCTATGGCCGACCGGTTTTTTGTGCACCACCACATCGATGTATGACAATACCTTGGAATGATCGGCGCCATCGAGGTCTAGTTGACGTGGTCGTATACCGGTTGCCAATACAACTTCGTCATAACCGGATGAGATTAGTTGCTCTGCACTGATCGTTTGGTTCAGATGCAGTTTAACGCCGTTCTTCTTAATCAGGTTTTCGAAGTAGCGAAGCGTTTCGTAGAATTCTTCTTTGCCCGGGATTTTCTTAGCAATATTAAATTGGCCACCAATTTGCTCGTCTTTGTCAAACAAGTCGACCTCGTGCCCGCGGTCGGCTAACACCGTAGCGGCGGACAAACCAGCAGGGCCAGCTCCGACCACAGCGACTTTTTTGCTCAGCGTGGTTGGTGTGTAGTTCAGTTCCGTCTCATAACATGCTCTTGGATTCACAAGGCAGGTTGAACGTTTCCCTGAGAACGTGTGGTCAAGGCATGCTTGGTTACAGCCGATACAAGTATTAATTAACTCTGCGTTTCCTGAGGCGGCCTTTTTAACGAAATCTGAATCGGCTAAAAAGGGTCTTGCCATGGAAATCATATCGGAGTCACCGCGCTCAATTATGTCATTAGCTACCTGTGGATCATTGATACGATTGGTGGCAACAACGGGGATCGAAACGTGATCATTCATACGGCCTGTAACCCAGCTGAATGCAGCCCTCGGTACGCTGGTAGCGATGGTCGGCACGCGTGCCTCGTGCCAGCCTATACCCGTATTGATGATCGTTGCTCCGGCGGCTTCGATAGCTTGGCCGAGCTTCACAACTTCTTCCCAAGTACTGCCTTGTTCGATTAAATCAAGCATCGATAAACGGTAGATGATAATGAAGTTCGGGCCAGCGGCCGCTCTTACGGCTTTGACTATTTCTACTGGCAAACGCATGCGATTGTCAAATGAGCCACCCCATTCGTCAGTGCGTTTATTTGTGTGTGTTACAAGAAACTGATTTATAAAGTAGCCTTCAGAGCCCATTATCTCGACGCCATCGTAACCCGCTTGCTGAGCCAGAGCGGCGGAGTTGGCATAGTCTTTTATTGTCCTGTAGACGCCTTTGGTACTCAGTGCACGAGGCTTAAAGGGCGATATCGGCGACTTAATATTCGAGGCCGAGACACACAGTGGGCTGTAACCGTATCGGCCAGCATGCAATATCTGCAAACAAATCTTGCCGCCTTCGTCGTGCACGGCTTTGGTAACCTGCAAGTGTCTTTTAACCTCTGATTTTTTACTCAACTTGCTGCCGAAAGGTGACAACCAACCTTCAATATTAGGTGCAAAGCCTCCCGTCACCATTAGGGCAACACCTCCTCTGGCTCGCTCGGCAAAGTAGGCAGCCAATTTGGGAAAGTCTCTTGCCCTGTCTTCCAGACCTGTATGCATCGAGCCCATGAGCGCCCGGTTTTTAAGGGTAGTGAAACCCAAATCTAAGGGTTCGAGTAGGTGCTTGTAGTTAGACGACATGAGGGTTCCCCTTGATGTTCCAGGCTATAAAAATAACACTGTTATGATATTTGACATATTGTATGTATAAATCGACTCAGTGCAAAGTATCGGCGGGTGTTTTTTAGATAGCTAAATCAGGTGACAGTTGTTTAACATACGTAGGCCTAATCGCGTTTATTGCGGTTAACGGTCTGTTTTAGGTGCGTTAATTACTGACTCATCAGTAGGTGAGAATGGCAAATGTCTCGGTGGTGGAATTGGGCTAATTTGTTTATAGTCGGGGCATTGATAACCGATATTGGAGCGCGCCTTGAACGCTAAGATTTTACTCTCGATGATGTTGCTATTTTTGGCTGCGTGCGCGGACAATGAGCCAAG
>CALKRK010000259.1 GCA_937989675.1 uncultured Arenicella sp.
TTGGGCGCGGGCTTTTTAGCGAAAGAGAAACACGTTTATGTCAAAACGCGATTATTACGAAATTTTGGGTGTTAGTAAGGCTGTGGAAGCAGCTGAACTTAAAAAAGCTTATCGGCGTCTTGCTATGAAGCTTCATCCCGACCGTAACCCAGACGATAAAGAAGCGGAAGCCAAGTTTAAAGAGGCTAAAGAAGCTTACGACGTATTATCCGATGCTGAAAAGCGAGCGGCTTATGATCAGTTTGGCCATGCCGCGTTTGAAGGTGGTATGGGAGGAGGTGCTGGTGGCTTTGGTGGCGCTGGTGCCGGCGGTTTTGGTGATATTTTCGGAGATATGTTTGGCGACATCTTTGGTGGTGGAGGCGGTGGAGGTCGGCAACGCCAACGTCGTGGCGCTGATCTTCGCTACAATCTAGAGCTTTCCTTGGAGGACGCTGTTCGTGGCACCGAAGTAAATATCACAGTACCAAGGCTTTCGGCGTGTAAAACGTGCTCAGGTTCTGGCGCAAAACCTGGTAGTTCGCCGTCTCAATGCGGTACCTGCCATGGGCAAGGACAAGTGCGTATTCAGCAAGGGTTCTTTTCAGTACAACAGGCCTGCCCACAATGTCAGGGTAGTGGTACAACAATTTCCGACCCATGTAATGATTGTCATGGGCAGGGCCGAGTGAAAGAAAATAAGAAACTCTCAGTTAAGATCCCAGCTGGGGTTGATGAGGGTGACCAAATTCGTTTGTCGGGTGAGGGTGAAAGCGCTGGTGGTGGCGGTGTTAACGGAGACCTGTATGTGTCAGTTTCGTTAAAAAAACACGCGATTTTTACCCGCGAGGGTGTTGATTTACATTGCACGGTGCCAATCAGCTACACCACAATGGCCCTAGGCGGTGAACTAGAAGTACCAACCCTTGAAGGGCGAGCCAAATTGAAAATCCCAGCAGGCACTCAGTCTAGCAAGATGTTTAGGCTAAGAGGTAAGGGCGTTAAAAACGTTCGTAACGCTGGTTTTATCGGTGACCTTTACTGCGAAGTTGTTGTGGAGACGCCAGTTAATCTAACTAAGCGTCAGAAGGAACTTATGCAGGAACTCGATGAAACTCTGCATGCTGGTGGTGGTAAACATAGCCCGCAGGAAAGCTCGTGGACTGACAAAATCAAGTCATTCTTCGACGACATAGTGACTTAAATTTTAATGAGTTTTGCGTGCATTTTTGAGTGTTCAGCAAGGGGTTATGTTTAAGGCATAACCCCTTTTTCATATAGTGGAGCGCCCGCACTATGATTTTAATGTGTAGCACGGCGTATATTCACCAGACAATTTCATTCTGCGCTGTTCCACAAAGCTAGCGAGTAGGGCGTCTAGGGCGTTCATGATTTCGTTGTCGCCATCTAGCTGATACGGACCATGCTTTTGAATTGCTTCTATGCCATTTGGTTTTACATTACCAGCTACGATGCCCGAGAAGGCCCGTCGTAGGTCAGCTGCCAAAGCTGCGGGAGATTGGTTTTTATTGAGGTTTAAATTGGCCATGTTTTCATGCGTTGGTTCAAACGCCTGCTGAAATTGTTCCTCGATAGTCAGAGACCAATTATAGAAAAACGCGTCATCCAGCTTACGGCGATTTTTATATACTTTGCGCATGTCCTTGTGCATGGCTTGAGCTACGCCAATTGGGTCATTAACAATGATCTTGTAAAGCTTGCGAGCTTCATCACCGATGGTTTTACCGATAAACTCATCCATTTGCTCGAAGTATGTTTTGCTCTCCTCTGGCCCTGTGAATATTAGTGGTACGCGAATATTTTTGTTTTTCTCATTGAGCAACACGCCGAGGATATACAAAATCTCTTCGGCGGTTCCCGCTCCACCAGGGAAGACCACAATGCCATGCCCCAGGCGAATAAATGCCTCCAGGCGTTTTTCGATGTCTGGCATTATAATGAGTTCGTTGACCACTGCGTTTGGCGCTTCAGAGGCAATGATACCTGGTTCGGTAATGCCTATGTAACGCGCATTGTCGATGCGTTGTTTTGCATGTGCGATTGCAGCCCCTTTCATTGGGCCTTTCATAGCACCAATACCGCAACCTGTGCAGATGTTTAGCTCGCGTAAGCCTAAACGATAGCCGACTTCCTTGCTGTAATCGTATTCGACTTTATTGATGGAGTGACCACCCCAGCAGACCACCAAGTTTGGCCGACGTCGCGCTTTGAGTGCACGTGCGTGCCGCAAGGTTTTGAAAACCATATCCGTGATGGATTCACCGCGCTGCTGCCAAATTTCTACCTGATCTTGCAGAAAGACGATATCTCGGAGTACCGAAAATAGATGACTACGTATACCTGAGATAATCTCGCCACCGACAAAGGCGTTTGCGGGCGCGTTGCTTACTTTGAGTTTGACACCTCGTACCGAACTCATTACTTCAATTTCAAAATCGGCGTGTGCGGCTAATAGTTCATGGCCGTCATCACTATCTGCACCGGTGCTTAAAACGGCTAGGGCGCAGTTTCGAAACAGAGTTCGATACAAATTGTTGCTGGATGTTTGTAAGACTTCGATTTCGCGTTTTGAAAGGATGTCCAGTTGTCCCTTTGGCACAATGAGTGCGTCTACCATGATGTTCTCTTTGTTAGGTGTTTATATAAGTGGCCGCAGATTATACGACACAAAAAGGGCTGCCCTAAGACAGCCCTTTTGTTATTTCTATTGTTAACAATTTTTAGCGTTCAGCGGCCGCCTTTTCCACCAATTGGTCTACGACATTAAACAATTGCACTGGGCCGCCAGTTAGTGATTCCGAGGTAAGGTACTTACCATCAACGAGTATCGTTGGTACACCGGTGGCGCCTGAATCACGGGTAATCTTGCGTGCTGCGCGCATTTTGCTATCAACACCGAATGAATTGAATGCGGCGGTTACGTCTTCGGCGCTTTGATCGAACCGAGCTAGAAAATCAATTAACTGGCTAAGGTTGTTAATTTGTTTACGTCGCATGTGAATTTCTTCGAAAAACTTGTCATTGGCTTCATCTAAAACACCGAGTGCTTCCATGGTGTAATAAGCTTGCCCATGAAATTCCCAGCGTTTGCTGAATAAGGCGGGTACTTTAACGAGCTCGGCATTCTCTGGCTTATTGGCCTGCCACTTTTTTACCGATGGCTCTAGAGCATAGCAATGCCCGCAGCCATACCAGAACAGTTCCAGAACCTCAATCTTGTCGCCAGTAGAAGGTTTCATTGGGTTTTTGACTGCCTTGTATTGAGAAGCGTCAACAGTTTGAGCAACGGTTTCGCCCTGACAAGCCATCAACACAGTGGCGACTAGAACGAATGTGCAGGAACGAATGGCGTGGGCCAGAGAAGAATTGCTTTTGATCATAATGTTTCTCTCGAATTAATTCGGTTTATTATTAACAAACATGCCATAGAAGGCGTGCTGCTGTACAGGCATTTTAACGTGAGTTATAGCATGCTTAAGATTAACGTTAACTTAATTTCTCTATTAGCCTTTGATAGATGTTTTCGAAACCACCATTACTCATAATAAGCACATTGCAAGGGGCCGAATTGGCCGAGATTCGTAATTGCAGTTGGTCGAGTAATTTATCGGTTGTTGAGAAGGCCGCAATCTTATCGTTTTGCAGTTCCTTAATATCCCATTTGACATCGTCGCCTGCAAAAATGAGTACTTCGTCGGCGTCGGCTAACGCGCCTTCGAGCAGGTCCTTATGTACGCCTTGTTTCATGGTATTAGAGCGAGGTTCAAGCACGGCAATTATGCGTTGTTCACCAACGCTGCGACGTAACCCTCGTAGGGTTTCGCTAATCGCGGTTGGGTGATGCGCAAAATCATCAAAAACTTTTGTAGATCCATTATCGAAAATTTTCTCCATGCGTCGCTTAACCGACTTAAATGTACCGAGTGATCTAACTGAGTTCGCAACTGGAACACCAACGTGGTGCGCAGCGGCAACGGCGGCCAATGCGTTAGCCATATTATGGTCGCCAATCAACTTCCAATCGACAGAAAATACTTCGTCATTATGGACAATGTCGAAGCGTGAGGCGTCGTCTTGCTTTTTAATCACTCGCCAATCGCTCTGAGCTCCGTTGAAGCTTTTGGTTTCGCTCCAGCAACCCCAATCCATCAATTCATCAAGGGCGGCGGATTGTTGATTGTGAATTATCTGGCCTTGCTGCGGAATCGTCTTAATTAAATGATGAAATTGAGTTTGAATCGCGGCTAAATCACCAAAGATATCGGCATGATCAAATTCGAGATTGTTTAGAACAAGCGTACGCGGGTGGTAATGAATAAACTTAGAGCGCTTATCGCAAAAGGCCGTGTCGTATTCATCGGCTTCAATAACAAAAAAGGGCGTGTCGCCTAGCCTTGCTGTTTCACCAAAATT
>CALKRK010000260.1 GCA_937989675.1 uncultured Arenicella sp.
GCATTGAGGTCCACGCTTACACAAATTGAGAGGGAAGGTTAGTATGTCTTTTCTACGTCGTACGCTCGACAATATTCATCCTCATGTAACTGGAGATGGCAAGTATAAGCAGTTTTATGCGCTCTATGAGGCCATAGATACCATATTTTACTCTCCTGCAGACGTTAACCAAGGGCGCAATCATGTGCGCGATGGTATCGATCTGAAGCGGGTAATGATTTACGTTTGGCTAGCGGCCATGCCTTGTGTGTTGATCGGTTGTTACAACGTCGGTCTTCAAGCAAATACCGTGATGGCCAGCATGGGCATTACTGAAGTCGTTGGCTGGCGCGGAGAGTTACTGTCGTTACTCGGCGTCGGTGTTGATCCAACTAGTTGGTATGACAATTTCTGGCACGGCTTTTGGTATTGGTTCCCTATCTACGCCGTTGTTTTCATTGTTGGTGGCTTTTGGGAAGTGTTATTCGCGTCCGTACGTGGCCATGAAATTAATGAAGGTTTCTTCGTTACATCTATCCTCTTCAGTTTAATTGTTCCGGCGACCTTACCACTTTGGCAAGCTGCTCTGGGTATCAGTTTTGGCATTGTTATTGGTAAAGAGGTGTTTGGTGGAACTGGTAAGAACTTTTTAAATCCAGCGTTAACGGCAAGAGCATTTTTATACTTCGCTTACCCGGCGCAAATTTCAGGCGATGCTGTCTGGACGGCGGTTGATGGTTACACCGGTGCAACAGCTTTGAGTGTGGCTGCTAGCGGTGGCGTTGAAGCCTTAACGAGTGCCGGCTATACGATTCAACAATCAATTACGGGCTCAATCGCTGGTTCGATTGGTGAAACATCTTTGATTGCGATTGCAATCGGTGGTGCATTTTTGTTGCTCACCAAAATTGCTTCATGGCGCATTATGGCTGGAGTGGCAGCCGGGGTAGTGGCAACCAGCCTGCTGTTCAACGTGATCGGAAGCGACACTAACCCAATGTTCAGTATTACGCCACAATGGCATTTTGTGATCGGCGGCTTGGCGTTTGGAATGGTTTACATGGCGACCGATCCGGTCAGTGCATCCATGACAGACGCAGGGCGATTCTGGTATGGCGTGTTAATCGGTGTGATGACGGTACTTATTCGTGTGGTTAATCCCGCTTTCCCTGAGGGCATTATGTTGGCGATCTTGTTTGCTAATTTGTTCGCACCATTGATTGATTGGTTTGTGGTGCAGGCTAATGTTAAACGACGCGCTGCGCGTTACGCGGCTTGAGGAGAATAGGAGGTAGAGATGAAAATGAAGGTATTTCGTCAAGGTGGTTTTTTACACCTTCCTAATGACAACATCGTCAAAACAATTGGCGTAGCGACATTGCTGTGCCTAGTCTGCTCGGTTGTGGTTTCCGGTGCGGCAACGATGTTAAAGCCCAAGCAGGTTGCGAATAAACTCCTTGATAAGAAAAGCAATATTTTAACCGTTGCCGGAATTTCAAACCCGGACAAATCGGTTGATGAATTGTTTTCTCGCATTGAAACTCGAGTGGTCGAGCTGAGTAGTGGTAATTACACTGACGCAGTCGATGTTGAGAGTTTTGACCAGCGCAAAGCGTCGAAAGACCCTGAGTACCGAATTGATCTGAGTAAAGATAAAGATTTGGCACAAATTGGTGGTTTGTCGAAATATGCCAACGTGTATCTACTGCGTGATGGTGACGCTGTTAGTAAGATCATTCTGCCTGTTAAAGGTTACGGTCTTTGGTCTACTATGTATGGCTTTATTGCATTAGAAGCAGATGCCACCACCGTGAGTGGAATCACTTTCTACGAGCATGGCGAAACACCTGGGCTTGGCGGTGAAATTGAAAATGCTAAGTGGCAGAAGAGCTGGGCCGGTAAAAAGATTAGCGATGCTTCCGGCGTCCCAACTTTGCAGTTGGTAAAAGGCATAGTAGACACTGGTTTAGCAGGCTCTGAGTATAAAATAGATGGCTTGGCCGGTGCGACTTTGACCAGTAACGGCGTCTCAAATTTGGTGCAGTTTTGGATGGGGGAAAACGGTTTTGGACCCTACCTTGAAAAAACTCGTGCTGCGCGTAGTCAAGCGCGCTTGGATCAACCTCTTACGTCTGGGAAGGGCTAAATAATGGCAAGTGAAGCAAAGAAAGCACTGTTTGAGCCCTTAGTTGCAAACAACCCGATTGCCTTGCAGATTCTTGGTGTCTGCTCAGCGCTCGCGGTAACGTCGCAGTTATCTGTGGCACTAATTATGTGTCTGGCACTGACCAGCGTTACGGCATTTTCGAATTTATCGATTAGTTTGATTCGTAATCATGTGCCGTCCAGTATTCGCATCATCGTGCAAATGACAATCATCGCCTCGTTGGTTATTGTGGTCGACCAAGTTCTTAAAGCGTATGCGTTTGAGGTAAGCAAGAAGCTGGCGGTGTTTGTTGGCTTGATTATTACTAACTGTATCGTAATGGGCCGCGCTGAGGCTTATGCTATGAAGAACGGCCCATGGCATTCTTTCTTAGATGGCATTGGTAACGGTCTTGGTTATAGTTTGATTCTGATCATTGTTGGAACGGTGCGTGAGTTGTTCGGTTCTGGTTCCTTACTTGGTTATCAAATTTTGACACCAGTCTCAGAAGGCGGTTGGTATACACCGAATGGTTTGATGCTATTAGCGCCAAGTGCGTTCATTATCATCGGTTTGACCATATGGGCTATTCGAGCGTTTTACCCTGAACAAGTTGAAAAGCCTGATTTCGAAATGCAAAATGCACATAATGCGCCTGCACACGGCGCCGCTGGAGGGTCACACTAATGGATTTGGTTAGTTTAGCCGTCAAATCAATTTTTATTGAGAATCTGGCTTTATCATTTTTCCTAGGGATGTGCACATTCCTAGCGGTATCTAAGAAAATCCAGACCGCTCTAGGGTTAGGTTTCGCTGTATTTGTCGTGCTGGCCATTACGGTACCGATTAACAACCTGATTTATCAAAACCTGTTACAAGAAGGCGCTCTGGCGTGGGCTGGTTTGCCGAATGTTGATTTAAGCTTTTTAGGGTTGATTAGCTATATCGGTGTGATCGCCGCATTGGTGCAAATTCTAGAAATGTTCTTAGATCGGTTTGTGCCTGCGCTATATAACGCGTTGGGTATTTTCCTGCCGTTGATTACTGTGAATTGCGCTATTTTAGGTGCTTCATTATTCATGGTTGAGCGTGACTACACGTTCACTGAAAGTGTGGTTTACGGTGCCAGTAGTGGTGTTGGTTGGGCCTTAGCGATTGTTGCCCTAGCAGGAATAAGAGAAAAATTAAAATACAGTGATGTTCCCGATGGCCTAGAGGGCTTGGGCATTACTTTTATCACTGTGGGCTTGATGGCGTTAGGGTTTCTGGCGTTTTCCGGCATCCAACTTTAACGCGAGCTAAGTAGAGATATGTTAGAAATTGGATTGGGTGTAGGTTTCTTCACCATCATTGTTCTGGCCCTGGTTGCGGTGATTTTGTTTGCCAAGAGCCGACTGGTTGCGAGTGGTAACGTTAAAATTTCGATCAACGGTGAGAAAGAAATCGAGGTTCCCGCCGGTGGTAAGCTACTTGGCGTGTTGGCTGATAACGCTTTATTCGTGCCTTCCGCTTGCGGAGGCGGTGGCACGTGTGCGCAGTGCCGGGTAAAAATTCACGATGGTGGTGGTTCGATTCTTCCAACCGAAGAAACACACATTACCAAGCGCGAAGCCGCTTGTGGTGATCGTTTGTCTTGTCAGGTTACTGTAAAGCAGGATATGCAAATCGAAGTGCCTGAAGAAGTGTTCGGTGTTAAGCAGTGGCGCTGCAAGGTGCGCTCGAATGACAACGTTGCGACTTTCATTAAAGAACTAGTACTAGAGCTGCCGGAAGGCGAGAATGTGGATTTTCGTGCCGGTGGTTATATTCAAATTGAATGCCCGCCGCACACGGTTAAGTACACAGACTTTAATGTTCAGGACGAGTACAAACCAGATTGGGATCATTTTAATATTTGGCAGTATGAATCCGTTGTTAGCGAGACCGTTGTGCGTGCTTACTCGATGGCGAATTACCCAGAAGAGAAGGGTATTATCATGCTGAACGTGCGAATAGCATCACCACCGCCTCGTACCGAGGGCTTGCCTCCAGGCCAAATGTCGTCCTTTATCTTTAACTTAAAAGAGGGTGACGAGGTTACCATTTCAGGGCCGTTTGGAGAATTCTTCGCTAAAGAGACCGATGCAGAAATGGTTTTTGTTGGCGGCGGCGCAGGAATGGCACCGATGCGCTCGCATATTTTCGATCAACTTGAACGTATTGGCAGTAAACGTAAAACCACCTTTTGGTATGGCGCGCGCAGTAAGCGCGAAATGTTCTACGTAGAAGACTTCGACAAGCTGGCCGCAGAACATGACAACTTCGAGTGGCACGTGGCGCTTTCTGATCCTCAGCCTGAGGATAATTGGGACGGCGACACGGGCTTTATTCACAATGTTCTGCTTGAGAATTACCTTAAGGACCATGAAGCACCTGAGGATTGTGAATTCTATATGTGTGGCCCGCCGATGATGAATCAAGCGGTGATTAATATGTTGCATGATCTTGGTGTTGAAGATGAAAACATCTTGTTGGATGACTTTGGCGGTTAGTTCGCTACTAAGCCCTTTGCAAAAGGGCGGTCACAGAACACTGAAAAACAGCGGGCTTGGCTCGCTGTTTTTGCTTTTGCTATGTGGCTTTGCGTTGGCCGCTTGTTCGCCCAACGAACCGGCCGATCAGCAAGCGGTATTTAGCGGGCCAATCATGGGTACCGAGTATCGTATTACGGTCGTGCATAAAATCGGTGCGGACCTTGAGCAGCTAGAGGCGCTTGTTATAGGCGAGATGGAGCAAGTCAATCAATCTATGTCGCACTACTTGGCGGATTCTGAGGTAAGTGTGTTTAATCGCTCAAGTGCCGGCGTGCCGCAAACCTTATCTGATGACTTTGCTAAGGTGATATCAGAGTCATTAGCTATTTCTGAGCTGAGTAACGGTGCGTTTGATGTCACACTTGGTCAGGTGGTTAATCTATGGGGTTTTGGGCCAGATGGTCGGATTACTCGGCAACCCAATGCAGCAGACATTGAGCGCGCTAAAGAACACATCGGGTTTCGCAAATTGCGCCTCAATGGTGACGCGCTGATGAAGACTCATAGTGAGGTAACGATCGACTTATCCGCAATTGCGAAGGGCTACGCAGTCGATAAAGTTGCTGAGTCACTTTTAGCTCTCGGTTTTGAGCGTTTTTTGGTCGACATCGGTGGTGAGCTTAGAGCGAATGGTAAGTCACTGGAGCAGCGACCTTGGCGGGTAGGTATTGAAAAGCCCCATATTTTGGGTGGTATCCAGAAGATAGTGGAGCTTAATAATCAAGCGATTGCGACTTCAGGTGATTATCGTAATTATCACATTATCGATGGCCAGCATTATTCGCATACGATTGATCCGAACTCGCTGCGGCCGGTATTCCATAAACTAGCCTTGGTTAGTGTTATCAGTGACAGAACCAGCACGGCTGATGCGCTTGCGACCGCTATGATGGCGATGGGGGAGGAGCGCGCTATAGAATTTGCAGAACAGCAAAAACTT
>CALKRK010000261.1 GCA_937989675.1 uncultured Arenicella sp.
GGCTCTTCGAGTAACCAATGCAAAAACTGCATTTGCTTGTTGCTTGCGGCGCTCTTCTTTTTTTTGGGCGGAAACATCGGGTCTAGATAAACACAGTCGGCCGTATATTGATCGCGGTCTAATGCGGTAATTGCATCCGCACAAACAACTTGAGGAACGGTTACGTCGTTTTCGATCAACCAATGGTGTGTAGACAAACGAGTGAAGGCATCTTTAAGCAAAGCCGCCATCAGTGCATCACGCTCGAGCAATGTGACACAGTAACCTTGCAAACACATAAGTAAGGCATCACCACCCCACCCTCCAGTGGCGTCCAACACGTGTTTACTCTTCTTTCCTAATGCTTGATTAAATGCGCCTTGTTTTGGTGCTGGGTAAGAACGCTGCTGTTGAACTATTTTTGCGAAGTCCAGATGATAAGCGAGTGGCTTGCGCGCACCGTTAAACCAATTCAAATGCAAACCATCAGATTGGCAACTCAGCTCTAGATCAACCTGCGCAGGTTTTTCAATCGGTTCACTACCAGCAATTAGAGCACCCAAAAACGAACATGCCTCAGCACCGAGAATGGCAACTGAGGCATGCTTATATCGTCGATAGAGCGCCATTAAAAGCGTGCTCCGTTCACTTATGACTAAGCAAAACAGGAGTTACAGAAATTCGACCTCTACTATTGGGCTAACATCAGCGTCGTAATCAACACCATCAATGCCAAACCCGAACAGTCGTAGAAATTCTGCTTTATAACCATCAAAATCGCTCAACTCATGCAAATTTTCAGTGGTAACTTGCGGCCAGATCGCTTCGACCTGGGCTTGCATTTCGGGCGTGAGTTCCAATTCGTCAACACGAAAACGATTTTCATCATCCATACGTGGTGAATCAGAATATACGCATTCGCTAAAGAGTCGGCTGAGCTGCTCGATACAACCTTCGTGTGTTCCCTCGGCTTTCATTTTCTTAAACAATATAGATAAGTAAAGAGGCATAACCGGAATCGCTGAGCTTGCTTGAGTTACAACCGCTTTTAAAACCGATACGTTTGCTTGTACGTCAAGGCGTTCGTTCAAATCCGCTGCGGTTACATCCAAATGCTCTTTGGCTTTACCTATCGTCGCATGCCCATAGATCGGCTTAGTTAGCTTCTCGCCAATATAGGTATAAGCCACGGTTTTAGCACCCTCAGCAAGTACACCGGCCTCGCTCAAAGCATCAATCCATAAGGCCCAATCTTCACCACCCATCACCTTAACGGTATTGGCGATCTCATCTTCTGAGGCAGGCTCAACGGTAACTTCCCCAACAATCTGCGTGTCGGTATTTAGATTCTTAGCCGTATACGCTTCGCCAATTGGTTTAAGTGTCGAAGTATAGGTGTTTCCAGAAATTGGATCGGTGCGTCGCGGTGAAGCTAGGCTATATACAACTAGATCAACCTCGCCCAAATCTGCCTTAATAATATCGATGGTTTGTTGTTTCGCTGCGACAGAAAAGGCATCGCCATTAATGCTTTTTGCATACAAGCCATCCGCCTTTGCCTGCTTTTCAAACGCAGCTGAATTGTAGAACCCTGCTGAACCCGTGCGCTTCTCAGTAGGAGGCTTTTCGAAAAATAAACCTAGAGTCTTAGCACCAAAACCATAAGCGGCGGTGATCCGAGAAGCCAAACCGTAACCGGTTGACGCGCCAATAACTAACACATTCTTTGGGCGACCATTAGTGTTGGAATAATCCTGTGACTTAATATGCGCTATCTGCTGAGCAACATTCTCTGCACAACCAACAGGGTGGGCATTTGTGCAGATGAATCCGCGAACCTTTGGGCTAATAATCATAAAATTTCTGAGTCTTTATACATGCGTTTACAATAAGTCTTCGTTGATTTCCAAGGCTAACTCCTCGGTCAAACCACTGATATAAGTTTCAACCAATGCGGAACCATTGCGCTGCTCTAGCAAGCGACGAGTTGCATCTCTGATTTGTGGGCTAACCGCTGTCAAATCGCCTGCTGCAATCTGTGTGACGCGAATAACGTTAAAGTCGCCGTTGGCTCCGGTCATCGAAATCACTTTAGTTGCTTGATCGTCGAGCCGAACACGAAAAATTTCCTGCATAACATCCACCGGCACTTTACGATCCGTATCGATCATTGAAATGGTGTGATTTGTGGTTTCAATAGTTTCGTCTTCTGTTAACGCAGCCCAATTAAGTTTGGCCTTTGCCAATACGCTGCTACCCGCTTTTTCTGCCGCAGCAACAGCGCGCTCAGTTGTAAGAGTTGACTTTATTTGCTCAGAAACCGACTCCAGTTTCTTAGGTTCAGATGGAGCAAAGTTCAGCTTTCTAACAGCCACGTAAACACCATCGGCGATTTCCAACAACTCCGAGTTGAGCCCTTCATTTTGTACCGTCTCACTAAACGCCGCTTCTCGCACGCTGGCGGTACTGGCAATGCCATTGCCAGAATCACGTGAAAACAGTTCGGTGGTATTAACGGTAAGGCCGAGTTCCTCAGCGGCGCTATCTAAGTTATCCGATTGTTCGAATAACAAGTTACGTAACTGTTCAGCTTGCTCCGTGACCTTATCTTGAGCAACACGCAAACGTTCTTCTTCTTCAAGTTCAAAACGCATGACATCCAACGGCTCCGGTTCGGTAGCGTTGATCTTCTCAACTTGGATAATGTGATAACCAAACTGTGATTTAACCGGATCTGAAATCACTCCCACTTCCAACTCGAACGTTGCTGTATCAAACTCTGGCACCATCTCACCGCGCTCAACATCACCCAATGAACCGCCTTGACGTGCCGAACCAGGGTCTTGTGAGTTCTCCTCAGCAAGCTTGGCAAAGTCAGCGCCTTCTCTAAGCTGCGTAACTAAACTCTCTGCTTTGGCTAATTGTTCCTCTTCGTCTTCGCCTGAATTGGTGCTTAGTAGAATATGGCGAGTGGAGCGCGTTTCATCGGCCTCAAAACCAGCTTTGTAGTCATCATAAGCTTGCTGAATAACGTCAGCATCGACCTCAACACCTTCAGCGATTTTAGCGGTATCGAGTTCAAGGTAACTGACTGAAGTGCGATCAGATTCCATAAATTGATCGATATTGGCTTCGTAATACTCAGAAATATCCGCATCGGACACACTTACAGAGTCGGTAAAGTCGGCCTGATTGATGGTGACAATATCAAAGGTGCGTTTTTCAGCTTGAATTTCGAGTATCTCACGAATTTCATTAGGCAATACCAATGCCGACTCATCGTATCCAGACACAACCTGAGAAAGGCGCGTGCCATTGCGCAAGTCCGCCTTGTAACGCTGAGCGCCGCCACGGCCTCGGCTAGCCATTTGAATTTCATATAGTGACTGATCGAACTTGCCGTCAGTTTGAAACGTCGGATTGTCAATAATCGCCTGGTTAACCGCTTCATCGCCAACTTGATAGTTACTTTGGTCGGCAACGTAAGACACCAACTCTCGATCAATCATCGATTGCAGTACATTTTTCTTAAACAACTCGCTGTTCAAAACACCTGAACTGGCGAGATCTGGGTTTTGCGCCAATCGTCGGTTTTGTTCATTCGTCAAACGAGTCTGAAAGTCAGGCTGAGTGATTTTAATATCGCCAATTTCGACAATCGTCGGGCGCGCCTGTGTGTCGGCGTACTGCTGAACACCAAAGAAAGCCATTGGTATAATGATAAGTGCAGCAATGATCCAGGCAAACCAGCCAGATGAGCGATCACGGATTTCAGTTAACATGGTGAAGTCCTTACGGTGAGAGTTTGTTCTAATAATTTCAGCGCGCCATTATAGTCCAGTGCGCAAACACAAAAAAGGCTATTTAATGGCATTGCACGCAGCAAACGAGTTAGCTCATTTTGCCACTAGCTTTGCTTTGCACGTGAACCATCATCAAATTGATCGGCATCATCCGCTAATACTTGCTGTAGATCTTCCATACGCTGGCGTACGGCAATACCATAACTCTTGTCATCACCCCAGACTTCAGCCAGTTTTAGTAGTGACTCCTCATCATGTTTGGCAAACACACCTGCGACCCGCTCCGCTCTTGTGTGATCAAAACCCAGCACCTCCAAAGCGTCGACACCAAGCTTCAAAGCCGAATCAAACGTTTCACGACGAAACCCCGCTATGTCACGCCGAATGATTTCATAAGCATGTCGGCGGTCTACTGCCCTTGAGAGGATTTTCAAGTTTGGGAAGTGCTTTTGCGCGGTTTCGATGATTTCGAGCGCTTTGTCTGGTTGATCCACGCCGATAACAAGCAACTTTGCCTCGGCGGCACCCGCCGCTTCCAGAAGTTCACGGCGAGACGCATCGCCGTAAAAGATGGTATTTCCAAAGCGCCGGACCAGATCTATCTGGCTCGGGCTGTGGTCCAACAAAGTAAGGTGAAAACCATTACTTGCCAACAAGCGCCCAATGATCTGCCCGAATCGCCCATAGCCTGCGATGATTACCTGACAAGTGGGTTGAACTTCTTGCTCATCGACGTAACTCGCTCGTTGCGATACTCGACTGAAATACGCCTCATAAGCCACAAAAAGCAGTGGAGCGACCAGCATAGACAATGCAACCACAATGGTTATTAGGCTACTCGTAGCTTCATCAAACACCGAAAATTGCCGCCCCGCCGAGGCCAATACAAAGGCAAACTCTCCGCCTTGCGCAAGCGCGAGCGAAAACAAGAGCGCCTGCTTACGTTCCATTTTAAAAATAAACGCGAGAAAATAGAGTACCAATGCTTTAATCAGCACTAACGCGACGACTAGACCTAAGATCAGCAGCAACTGATCTGCCATCATGCCAAAATCAATGCTCGCGCCCACGGTGATAAAAAACAAGCCGAGTAACAGGCCCTTAAACGGCTCAATATCCACTTCGATCTCGTGCCGAAACTCACTATCAGCTAACACAACACCCGCTAAAAACGTACCGAGCGCCGCCGATAAACCTATCGATGCCATGGCAACGGATATCGCAACCACAATCAACAAAGCAAACGCAGTGAACAACTCGGGCATCCGAGTTTCGGCAATCAAACGAAACACTGGCGATGAAAAAAAGCGACCAAGCGCGATAATTGATGCAATGGCGCCAACCGACACTAAGACTTGTTGCCAAACAGGCAAACCAGCAATCAAGTTACTACTATGATCATCAACAGGCGCCGAACCTGAAAATGTCGCCAGTAACGGAAATAGAGCCAACATAGGGATAACAGCAATATCTTGAAAGAGCAGTACCGAAAAAGCATTATTGCCAGCCTGCGTATTCATTTGCCCTTGCTCAGTTAGTGACTGTATGACGATCGCCGTCGATGAAAGCGCAACGCTCAAGCCAATCGCAAACGCCAATGGGAGTGCAGACGATGACAGGCTGAATATCAGCAGCGTCACAATGGACGCCGTTAGCACTACCTGCAAACCACCCAGGCCTAAGATGGTTTTACGCATATTCCAGAGGCGGCTTGGCTGCAATTCAAGGCCAATTAAAAACAACATCATCACTACACCAAACTCGGCAAAATGCATTACGTCTGTTTGATCTCCAACGAGCTTAAACACGCTTGGGCCGATTAAAATACCGGCGATCAAATACCCGAGGACGGCACCTAAACCGAGCCGTTTTGCTATCGGAACAGCAATAACAGCGGCCAACAAATAGATCAATGCGCTTGCTAACATTTTATGTTTTCTTTTAAAGTGTTGAGTGTAAGAGCATGGAAACCCTAGAGGAAACGGTCTACAAGCTCACGAATATAACAATTGTACCTTCACGTCTATCTTGCCATGATAGACGGATATACTGGAACCCTACTCTTTTAAGCGGAAAATAGAATGAAAAAAATACTGTATTTCTCATTGCTCCTGCTCAGCACGACGTTGTATGCAAACGACGCTGAGCTAACCATACCATTTAGTAAATTTACCCTCGCTAATGGCTTAACACTTATTGTCCATGAGGACAAAAAGGCACCTATTGTGGCCGTTAATGTTTGGTATCACGTTGGCTCGAAGGATGAGAAAGAGGGTCGCACAGGCTTTGCACACTTATTCGAACATCTCATGTTTAACGGGTCAGAAAACTATAACGATGATTGGTTTAAGCCGTTTGACCGGGTTGGAGCAACAGGCATGAACGGCACTACCAATCAAGACCGAACAAACTATTTTCAAGTAGTGCCCAAAAACGCATTAGAAATGGCGCTTTGGATGGAATCCGACAGAATGGGCCATCTACTTGGCGCCATCGATCAAGCTAAGCTTGATGAGCAACGGGGTGTGGTGAAGAACGAAAAACGCCAAGGCGAGAACCAACCGTATGGCCGCGTGTTTAGCACCATACTTGAGAATGTCTACCCGAAGGGCCATCCCTACTCGTGGAGCGTTATCGGCTCGATGGAAGATTTAAACGCGGCTACGGTTGATGATGTGCATGAATGGTTCAAAACAAAATATGGCGCCGCTAACGCAACTTTAACGATTGCCGGAGACGTCGATACTCAAAACGTCAAACAACTTGTGGAAAAGTATTTTGGCCACATTGATGCTGGCCCACCGCTAACACGTCAAAGCAGCTGGATAGCCAAGCGTACGGGCTCGCACGAGCAGGTCATGTACGATCGTGTACCCCAAGCTCGGCTATATAAAATCTGGAATATCCCACAATGGGGCAGCGCCGAAGCCGACTATTTAGATTTAGCCTCCGGCGTTCTTTCGAACGATAAAAAGTCGCGCCTGTATAGCCGACTTGTTTATAAAGAACGCATAGCTTCGGATATCTCTGCCTTTTCGTTCAACTCTGAAATCAGCGGTTTATTTGGCGTTATTGCAACCGCACTCGATCCAAAAGACTTGGACGATATCGACAAAGCTATTGACGAAGAGCTCGCCAAATTCATTAAAGAAGGCCCAACTAAAGAAGAATTAGCGCGCGTAAAAACAAGCGCCCGTGCGAGCGTTGTCCGCGGCTTGGAAACGGTTGGATCTAAGGCTGATATTTTGGCTGAACATCAGGTCTACGGCGGTGCACCAGATGCATTTAAGGAAAGCTGGAAACGTTTTCAAGCAGCAACAGCCAAGCAAGTCGCGCAAACCACAGAGGAGTGGATCAGCGATGGCGAGTACAAGTTGCGCGTATTGCCCTTCCCTAAACTGAGTACCACGGCGAGCAGCGTCGACCGCAGCAAAGGCATCCCGAAAATTGGTGCTGCGCCTGAAGTAGGTTTCGACAAAATCGAGCGTGCGACCCTGAGCAACGGCTTAAATGTTGTTTTGGCAAAACGCACAGCGGTTCCGGTTGTGCGTATGCAGTTATTGGTAGACGCAGGTTATGCCGCCGACCAGCTGGTTAAGCCAGGCACTGCTAATTTAACCATGACCATGCTGGATGAAGGCACTAAGAAATTTGATGCCCTAGAAATCAGCTCAACACTGGCGCAAATGGGTACTAATCTGGGCAGCAGTGCAAGCCTGGATTCTTCGGTGGTCAGTTTAAACACACTGAAAGAAAACTTAGCGCCCTCAATGGAGATTTTCGCCGATGTTGTGCTTAACCCAACATTCCCGCAAGACGAGCTAGATCGCCTTAAGAAACAACAGCTTGCTGCGATATCACAAGAAAAAAACTCCCCATTTGGCGCTGGCTTACGATTACTTCCTGAGCTTCTATATGGCAAAGGGCATGCTTACTCCGCGCCGTTCTCTGGATCAGGCACCGAGGAGAGCGTCGCATCGATGACAACGGATGACTTGAGAGCCTATCATTCAACTTGGTTTAAAGCCGGTAATGCCACTTTAATCGTGGCTGGCGACATTACCATGGACGAGCTTGTGCCATTGGCAGAAGAGTCTTTAGCTAAGCTGCCTGTTGGTGAAGTGCCTACAAAAAACATTACCAACATAGACCCGTTAGAGGAATCGGTAATCTACCTAATGGACCGCCCAGGTTCCGAACAATCGGCCATACTCTCTACCAAAATGCTGCCGAAATATGGTTTTGATGGCGAACTGTCGCTTGAGCTCATGAACGAAGTGTTAGGTGCGGGTTTTAATTCGCGCATTAATATGAATTTGCGTGAAGACAAAGGCTGGTCTTATGGTGCGAGAAGTATTATTCGCAGCACGCAAGCCGAACGCCCGTTTATTGCTTACGCACCGGTTCAAACAGATAAAACCGCTGAGTCTATGCTTGAAATCTACGGCGAACTTAAGGGCATCATGTCAGACAAACCGGCACAGGCCGAAGAGTTGGCACGTTCGCTGGATAAACGCATACTCACGCTTCCAGGTCGTTGGGAGACGGCTGCCTCGGTTGAAGGTGATATGGCCACCATGGTTAAGTATGGTCTCGACGAAAGCTATTGGGATGCCTATGTGAAAGACCTACGCGAAGTTGACTTAGAACAAGTCAACGAAGCCGCAAAACAACACATGACACCAGATGCCATGCTATGGGTCGTGGTCGGTGACCGTGAGCGTATTGAAAC
>CALKRK010000262.1 GCA_937989675.1 uncultured Arenicella sp.
ATTACTCGGTGGTGGCGCGCAGTTAAGTGCTACATACGCGGCCTCGGCCGGTGGCGGAGCATCGCTTAGTGGCGCTTATAGTGCGCTTGCTAACCAAGTGTTGGGTCCCAATACTGTCATTAGTGCAACATCTGGCAACGGCGTGGATTTAGCCGCAAGTAATCGCTTAAGAGGCTTTACTGTATCAGACACGCCAAATGGTTTTGGTATCAATGGTGACGCAGTTGGAACTCTGTCGATTCAAGGGGTTGATATTTCTGGCGCTGGTGGTGCATTGCGACTGACCACTTCAGGTAACATCAACCCTGTGACGTTTGATGCAATCAGTTCCACTAGCTCAATAGCTGAAAATATCGTCTTAGAAAACATCGCTGGCACGATGAGAATCAACGGCGGCACCAGTTTAGCCGGCAGCGCCATTGGCAGTTCTGCGGTCAGAGTAAGCGGCAGCTCCGCGAGCTTTGACTACCCTGGTGCGGTGTCGAAAAACAACGCCGGTCCGTTGCTCACCGTATCAAATTCTCATACCGGTGAGTTGACGTTTAGTGGTTTGGCAACGGGCAATACCTCAACATCAACCGCCGTTTCTTATGGCGGAATCGGCATCGTTAATTTCAATGGTGGGCTAAATATTGATACCACCACCGGCACAGGTCTAAATGTGACCAGCGGACGAGTGGTTATTACTAATACCGCTGGCGATGAATCTATTACCAGTACTAATGGTGTGGCGATAGACGCGGATACCGCGACATTGGGTTTAGAACTAGACAGCGTCTCATCCGGTAGCGGTGCAATTGGGTCTACAACAAACGGTTTGAGCTTTAACAATGTGGCTGGTGCGGTCACGGTGAATAGTCGCACAACGGTCTCAAATGCGGATGTTGATGGTATTAATATTGAGGACTCAGCGGCTACCTTTATCTTTAATGGCCTAACGGATATTGATAATGCGACTGGCCGAGGTATTGACTTGCGTGGCAACAACGGCGCGGTAACGTTTGCTAATGTGGATATTGATAATTCCACCTTAAGCGATTTTTCAGTAACGAATAACACTAACGCCGTCACCGTCACCAGCGGAATCATTGATTCGCCTTCGTCAGCGAACGGTGGGGTATCACTTAATGGTGGTGCCGCGAATGTGACCATTGGTGCCAACGTCACTAATGTTAATGGCCTTGCGGTACAAGTTGCGAATAGAACGGCTGGCACGGCCACGTTCAATGGCCAGATCATCAGCTCAGGTGCGGGTGCTACGGGCGTGTCTGTGCAGGACAATTCTGTCAGCCTGATCGATTTTAATGGCCAACTGGATATCGATAATCAGGGTGTCAGCGTAACCAATAATACGGTTGGCTCAGAGGTTCGTTTTGACGGCGGGCTGGATATTAATACGATGACAAATACTGGGTTCAACGCCAACAATGGCGGAAGTATCACGGTTACTGGCGCAAACAACGCAATAACGACAACAACCGGCCAGGCAGTGGTGGTGCAAAATACGTCGACTGGCATTGTCGGTATGACCTTCCGCTCCATTTCGGCCAATGGTGCAACTAACGGCATCTTATTAAACAACGTTTCTGGCAATTTTAGCGTCACGGGTGACGGTGCTACCAATGTGCTAGGTGGTAACGGCACGGGGGGCACAATTCAAAATACCACCGGGCCAGCGGTCTTGTTGACGTCTGCGGGCAACGTCAGTTTGCAAAACATGAATATCAACGATTCAGACGATGACGGTATTCGTGGCAACGCGGTGACGGATTTGGCCATTCTCAATTCAAGCCTTGCACGTAACGGTGATGCGATTGGTGAGCACGGGCTTGATATTACGAGTTTACTCGGAGCGAACTCGCGTATTGCTGACAGCACGATTAGCCAGTCTGCGGAGTTTAATGTTTCGATTGCAAATTCTGCGTCGTCGACACCGCTTGCTCAATTGACGGTAGAGGATAGCGCACTCAGTAATACGGCGGCCAATGCCGTTACCGGGTCTGATTGCTTGTTCTTTGGTGCTACCAATAATGCCAATATGCAATTAACGGTTGAAGACAGCAGCTTTAATGATTGCCTTGATGATGGCATCCAAGTGGGCGCTGAAGATACAGCGACGGTTAGCGCGTTTATTCGCCGTAATCAATTCGAAGACAGCAATAGAGGCATAAATTTATTGGGCTCAGATACCGCGGCGCTCTCATTTGATGTCGATAACAATACGGTTCTTCGCTCACCTGCGGATATGATTAATATTGTTCATAGCGGTGGCAACGGAAGCGCTACCGGGTCGATAGTCAATAATACACTTAATGGGGTCACAGGAAGTGGGGGCTTGGGTAACGGAATTAGAGTGGTTATGGAGGGTCAAGGAGCCACTGGCCCAACGGGTGTTGTGTTAATCGACAACAATACAGTACAGAGGTTCAATGTTTCTTTTGGTATTCATGCTTTGGCGCGTGACGGTTCAGCCAGCTTGGATGCAACCATTATAAATAATTTGGTCGATACACCTGGGCCGTTTGCCGCAGATGGTATTCGAGTGGAATCTGGCGGTGGCGTAGCTGGCGAGTCAAATGCCGTGTGTTTGAATATAACGGGCAATTCGAGTAACACACTGGCGTTTGATGAAGGCTATGAATTGCAACAATACACTGGCACCGTGTTTGAGTTGCAAGGTTTTGCCAGCTCCGACTGCGGTGGCAGCGTTTGCGATGGCACTGTAGCAAGACAGGTTGAAGAATTTATTCTTGACAATAACACTCGGCCCGTCGGCACACCGACCGCCAATGTACGCACTGCGGGTCGTATCGTGAATTACACGGCAGGCACGTGTGACGTTGTTCCCGCCGCGCCTTAATAAGCAGACGAATTGTGTTTAAGAACCCCATATATACAGCAACTTATTTGTCCTTGGTGACTTCTAAAATAAGTTGTAAGCATTAACTAGTGAGAGAAATAGTCGTGAAACAACAGGGTAATAAAAACGTCCCGATGGATGAAAAATTAGTTGCTGGCCAAAGAAGCCAGCGACGATCAATGCTGGCCATGATTGGCGCTGGCGGAGTTTTAAGCGTTTGGCATAAGCCTATTATTAATACGGTCATCGTGCCCACACATGCTCAAACGTCGACCGATGCGCCGACGGTAACCACAACTGGCTCAATTAGCAGTATGGCGATTCCCGATCAGGCGACGATTGATATTGATGTGCCAGTTTCGCACCCAGACGGGTCGCCAACAACTATCTCAAGGGTTGTATTGGAGTTAGATATAACACACGGGTTTCAGGGAGACCTTGTTATCAGTTTAACCAGCCCGAGTGGAACATCATCGGTACTTGTTGACCGCGTTGGAACCGGTAATACGGCTTTCGGTTGCTCTAATAGTGATTTCTCGATTGTGTTGGATGACGAAGCTACGGCTATGCTACCGGTGAATCTTGGCGACTGCCCATCTGGCGCAATAAGCGGTACTTTTTCAACCGGCGGTGGTCTGAGCACATTCAATGGTGAGTCTACCGATGGAACTTGGGTGCTGACTATCGAAGATGCTGCACAGACGGATGGAGGGATGCTAAACCGAGGAGTATTGTCTGTCACCTGTGCGTGATGAATACGGTTGAGCATCATAGCGGTTCTGGGGCAGTGTCCTTAGTGTCTAAAATAGGATTTTCCTAGCGGCGTAGTAAAAAATTGATGGTTTACTCTGGGCGTTTAATTGGGGCAAGCAAAGTGTTTTCACATGATCTCAGTTTCTGGTACCAAAAGAAGAATGCCTATAAAATGTGGTGCAAATGTAAAGAAACTTCTGAACAACAATAAAATCGGAGTGGGAAAATGGGCGAATTCGTTTCCAAGCAAGTAAAAATGCTGTTTTGGGTGAGTGTTATAAGCATTGTAGCGCTTCATATACGAAATCTGATTATTGGTGACAGCAAGTACAACTTTTTGCTTTGGAACCTGTTTTTAGGTTTTGTTCCGTTGCTAGTTGCGTGGCTGGTCCAGCGTTTCGAATCCGTTTTGCCGGTCGTTGTTTTTTGGGCTGGGTGTGCTTTTTGGCTGCTCTTCTATCCAAATGCACCTTATATGATCTCAGATTTCATTCATGTGGATCGGAGTGAAAGCTATGTTTTGTATGACGCATTGATGATTTTTAATATCGCCATACTTTCAACATTCTATGGGCTGTATTCGCTGAAAATTGTGCAAAATGTTGTGGCCAAACGCTACAGTCTTAAGCTTGCTAATATCGTAGTAGGGGCTTCAATTGTGTTGGCCGCGTTTGGAGTGTATTTAGGCCGAGTGCTGAGGCTGAACTCTTGGGATGTGTTTACCAAGCCGCTCGAGACGTTTCGAATAATCCTTGAGCACTTGTTTCCTTTTTCTGAAAACCCGCAAACGTGGTCGTTAGTTGTAATTTTTAGTGCTCTGCAAGTGTTTTTATTGATTCTTGTTTATGGCATGTACCCAAATGGTAAAGATTCTTAGATTTGGTGGATTTGTGGTAACGCAAGCTCGATCTTGTTAGACATTTTTCTATTAATTGAGTGGCTTATAGCAATTTTTTGCGATATCTCGTGATACAAATTTACAATGTGCGGATAATCTGCTTTACTGGAAATTCGTTTAGTGGGAAGCCGTTCTGCTACGTTTAACGAATGATGACCAAGTGCTTTTATTTGTTGGCACGAAGTCAGGATAATAGAGACGAAGAAGCTGTGGGGATGGCAAGTTTCTGTATCTGAGGCTACAAGATGGCCCTCATGGATTTAGATTGTAATCGGTCGACTTTTCATTTGTAGTTAGATCTGAGAGTAGTTTTCTCAGGCGGCGTTGGCTGGCCGAAACAGTCTGAGTGTGGGAAGTTAATATGTGTGTTATTAACCTTGTAGGTAAGTGTTTCGCAGGAGCATGCGAAACAATGTTTCAGCCACGACGGCGAGTTTTTGGTCATTTTTTTGTTCCAGCTAAATCAGACAAAGTTCAGTCAATGTCGTGGGGCGGCGCTAACAATATGGGTGCCCTATGCTGATTGAAGATGAGTTAAAGATATTCGCGGATGGTTTGCTTCGTTATTTCGATTCAACAACCAGTGAATCTGCAACGGTTGGAACTCCGTTTTTAACCGAGGACATTAATGACTACGTCCAGAGTTACAGCGGTGTTATCAATATTTCAGGAATTCACCAAGGCTCGGTAATTTTTACTGCTACGGAGTCGCTTTTAAAGCACGTGTTGTGGGCAATGAAAATTCTGGATAGCAACCCCAAAAAACTGCGAGATTTAGTTGGTGAGATCGGTAATACGATTAGCGGAAACGCGCGATCAAGATTTGGTGATCAATTTATTGTTTCCGTACCCAAGCTAATAGAAGGTCGAATTGACGACGCTCAGAATGACAATATATACGGCAACTACGTTATTCCTGTAGTTTGGCGACATTCTAAGGCAAACCTTATTGTCAATTTGGATTCCGCTGCGCAGCGAATTACAAACCCTGTGAATACGCAGTTATGGCAGCGAAGCTAAGGTTCACACAAGTTACTTTTAAAAGCACTCAGCCTATTTTAAACAGCTTGAGAGCTTGTGCTACTTGACTAAACTTCCCTAGTTGGCCTAGCGGCGTGACTACTTTTTCCTGGCGCAGCTCACTTTGAACTTGTTTAGGCCTGCCTTGCCGTTCCTTGGGTCTGTCTAAAGCCTATTAGCTATATCAAAATTTAAGCATAAAAAAAGCCCCGCACTAAAAAGTTAGGGGCTTTAATTTGGTCGCACGCCTATTGCCTAATTTGGCGCGTGCTCCCGGTAATTCTGTTGTTAAAAATAACTACAGAAGAACAATGTTTTCAGCTTGAGGGCCTTTATCGCCTTGTTTAACTTCAAACTCTACCTTTTGCCCTTCAGCAAGTGTTTTGAAGCCATTGCCAGCAATTGCACTGTAGTGTGCGAATACGTCTGGGCCGCCTTCTTGCTCGATAAAGCCAAAGCCTTTAGTTTCGTTAAACCATTTAACTGTTCCAGTAGATGTTGCCATAATAGTAAATCCTAAAAAAATTTCGGTTTTCAGGCTTTGCGGTGATTATTGTAACCATTGCGCTGCCTGAAGTTATTCACGGTAGGCATAGAATGCCCACCAAACATTACGTGAAATGAAGCGGGTAGATAATAAAAACCGAATTACTTAGGAACACTAGCGTGACGCATCACACTTCGTCGTGTAAGAGGTCACAGATGTATAAAAACAAGTACTCAGCTGTGCATAAATATCAATCGCACTTTCAAGTGGCCATGATTATAGAGGTTTTTAATACAGGTTGGAAAGAAATTATGCATAACAAACGGATTCCAAAGGGTTATTCTTCTGAGCTTTGAAAGCCAGGCTGGCCTAATTGTTCTGGAAGTTGAGGCACTTTGCTAAACAAATCTGTGTTGTAGCCGCGCTCGTCGAAAATTTTCAAAGCGCGTTTATAGTCTTCATCAGCAATTTGCTTTGAGCGCGCCATTACCCATCCATATTTTCTAGACTCATGACCGAGTAGCATCATTTGATGATCGGGGTCCATATGCACGACGCTAAATTTGAACCTAAATATCCAGTAAAAAGTTGAACGCCATACGGTGTTGTCATTATTCAAGCTTTTTACCTTGCCAACGATTTTTTTTGGCTCTTTGTCAAAGCTTCCATCTCGCGCTTCGAAGATATCATCATATAGGTTTCCTTTTCGGTGACGATAGGTTGTTTTACTGGCGACTTTATTACGTTCAGCAAAATAGGGAATATTAGCAATAACGTACCAAGATCCTTTAAACCGCTCGGCATCGACACTAGAAGCTCTTTCGAGAGGTGGGTAGCTGGCACACGCGGCTACTAATATAAGCGAGATGGTTAGTAGCGCGCTAAGTCGTAGTTTTCTCGTGTTGATGCGGAAATTTTTTGTGGTAGCCAAAAGTTAAGCGCTCGATTTAGGTAATCAATGGGTTGAGCGAGAATCTAAATCACTTGTTGTGCTGGAATTGTGAATTGCTGAGCGAAGTAATCTATGTGGTGTTTATGTGTAGATGCTCAAGCTTAGCTGTATTCGGAAGGGTTAGTCGGTGACGAATTGCCCGCGATAAATCCGCTGTCCGGCTTTTTTAATATCGGATTGAGGTTTGTTTTTACGCTTAGAGTCTGCCTTCGGAGCTTTCGCCACAAGGTTGCCTCGATAAAAGCGCTTTTTCTCACGAATTTTCGAAACCCATTCGTCGCCGGCACGTTCAAGAAATATTTCAACGAGTAAACGAATGTTCTCATCTTTAGACTTCTTATAAAGCGAGACCATTGTTTCTCCGATAGCAGGGTCGGAGATTTTCATGGCGGGCTGCATGCTCGTGGGTATGTTGCGTTTTATCTCAAAGAATAGATTTACCATGTAGCGATCTATATTCATTAACTTCTCTTGTGGCTATCTGGAATAGTAAATGGGTAACTGATGTGAAACCTTGTTTCGAAACCTTTGTTTCGAAGCTGATGGTGTTCAATCTTTTCGAAGCGTTTTGTACTGAGCAATTTGTATGCCAAAAATCTGGCACTGTGAAAACCGCTTAGCTGTCAAAGCCAAGTGCGCAAAGCCTTAAGATTCGTCAAAATCGTATGTCCAGGTTTAACGCACAAAAAAAGGAGCTGCACCAATTTGGTGAGGCTCCTTTTTGGGGTTTGATTTAATGCTTTTGCTAAGTTAATCAGCAGCTGCGCCACGGTAGAACATAAGCTTAGGTCTCTTTTTCGGCTCTAACTGGTTTCTCCAATCAGATCCAGCGCGAGACATAAAATTTTCGATCAATTCTCTCAACGCTTGGTTATTCGAACCTCGATAGATCGATACTAACCTCTCTCCGACATCGGGCGCAGAGATCTTCATGTCATTGCGTTCATCAAACGGCATATTGCGTTTGATTTCGAAGAAAAGACTAACCATAGGGCGGTCAATATTCATAGGTATAGGCTCCTGAACGGCTTGTAGCCAAATTTTGGGCGGTATTCAGCCAAAGCCTAGAGGTTTAGCAACCAAGGCTTTTTGGCTTATAACCAAATAGATGTCTTAGAAGTGGGGCCAACAGCCTGTAGATAACTCGACTACATGGGTGTTGGGAGTCATCCCAAAGCTCCAGACGGCTTGTATATTAAAGTTTATAGGTGACAAAACTATTTCAATCCCGTTCGTAATTTTGCCGCCAACTAAACGCTAACTTCTACCTCAACCCATTGAGTTATAAGTGTTTTCTATCAAAGCTTGAGCGCTTGTGCAAGTGTTTTCTGTAATTCATTGTGAAGCTTTACGATCCGTTTAGTATCTCGTCCTATAAATCACAGAAATTTTGATTTTATGCTTAGACCTTGGATGAAACTTAATGTAGAATCGCGAGCCACTTGGTGTTGGGCGTTTGCGTCCAGCACCTTTAATTTTTTTAGAAGCACCTTATTTAGTCTTAGCGGTTCGAAATCGGGCTGCAAGAGCACTTTTAAAAGTAACTAACTCACCATTGAGAGATCGACATGGCTGACCTATCGAAATACAGAAATATTGGTATCTTCGCGCACGTTGACGCGGGGAAAACGACTACCACGGAGCGTATCTTGAGCCTGACTGGCAAGATTCATAAGATCGGTGAAGTTCATGATGGCGAGGCCACTACAGATTTCATGGAACAAGAGCAGGAGCGCGGTATTACGATTCAGTCGGCTGCCACGAGCTGCGAATGGGCTGGTCACCGTATGAATATCATCGATACACCAGGCCACGTTGACTTTACGGTTGAAGTATACCGTTCTCTGAAAGTTCTTGATGGCGGTGTTGGTGTATTTTGTGGGTCAGGTGGTGTAGAGCCACAATCAGAAACTAACTGGCGCTATGCGAATGAGTCGAAAGTAGCCCGTGTAATTTTCGTAAACAAGCTTGACCGTATGGGCGCTGATTTCTATCGCGTGGTAGATCAAGTTGAGAATGTGTTGGCCGCCAACCCATTGGTTATGGTTTTGCCAATCGGCATCGAAGATGACTTCGTTGGTGTAGTTGATCTGCTTGAGCGCAAAGCTTACGTTTGGGATGACTCTGGTGACCCAACTAAGTTCGAGGTGCAAGACGTGCCTGCGGACATGACAGACAAAGTTGAAGAGTATCGCGAGAAGCTTATCGAAACAGCGGTGGAAGCCGACGACGATGTGATGGAAGCTTATTTGGAAGGCGAAGAGCCAACCTTGGAGCAAATTAAAGCGTGTATCCGTAAAGGTACAAACGAGCTTATGTTTTTCCCAACCTACTGTGGTTCGGCGTTTAAAAACAAAGGTGTTCAATTGGTATTGAACGCGGTTGTTGATTATTTGCCAAGCCCAACTGAGGTACCTGCTCAACCTATCGTTGATGAAGAAGGTAACGAAACTGGTAAATTTGCTACTGTTTCTCCTGAAGAAACATTCAAGGCGCTCGCGTTCAAAATTATGGACGATCGTTTTGGTGCGCTGACGTTTGTGCGCATTTATTCTGGTGTGCTTAATAAGGGCGACACAATCCTGAACTCGTTTACGGGTAAAACTGAGCGTGTTGGCCGAATGGTTGAAATGCATGCGGATGATCGTATAGAACTTGATCGTGCTCAGGCTGGTGACATCATCGCAATCGTTGGTATGAAAAACGTTCAGACTGGCCACACATTGTGTGACCCGAAAGATATTATCACTTTAGAGCCAATGGTTTTCCCTGATCCGGTAATCTCTATGGCGGTTTTCCCGAAAGACAAAGCCGCTACCGAGAAAATGGGTATCGCCCTTGGCAAAATGGTTGCTGAAGATCCTTCTTTCATCGTTGAGACTGATCAAGAATCTGGCGAAACTATCTTGAAAGGAATGGGTGAGCTTCACTTGGATATTAAAGTCGATATCTTGAAGCGTACGCACGGTGTTGAATGTACAGTTGGTGCACCACAAGTAGCTTACCGTGAGTCAATCACACAGAGCATTGAAGACAGTTACACACACAAGAAGCAATCTGGTGGTTCAGGTCAGTTTGGTAAGATTGATTATATAATCGAGCCTAACGAGCCAGGTGCTGGTTTTGAGTTCGAATCGAAAGTTACCGGTGGTAACGTACCTCGCGAATTCTGGCCTGCAATCGAGAAAGGCTTCGCATTGTCGATGGACAAAGGTGTACTTGCCGGCTTCCCAACAGAAGACGTAAAAGTAACGTTGCTTGACGGTGCCTTCCACGCGGTTGACTCATCAGCTGTGGCATTTGAAATTGCCGCAAAAGGCGCTTACCGTCAGTCGCTACCAAAAGCGGGCGCGCAAATCATCGAGCCAATTATGAGCGTTGATGTATTCTCGCCTGAAGACAATGTCGGTGATGTTATCGGTGACTTGAATCGTCGTCGTGGCATGATTAAATCGCAAGATTTGACACCAACCGGCGTACGCATCAAAGCTGACGTAGCTCTGGCTGAAATGTTTGGTTACATTGGCGATCTACGTACCATGACCTCAGGTCGAGGCCAGTTCTCTATGGAATTCGCGCATTACTTACCTTGCCCGCGTAACGTGGCCGACGAAGTAATCGCTGCGCAAAAAGAGAAAGACGCTGCGAAATAGTTTTCAAAAAAACTACGCTCAAAAAGCCTCGCCGTTTGCACGGTGGGGCTTTTTTTGTTTTAGTGGAGCTGTTTACGTTTATCCTCTATAGCCTCTTATGAAGATATTTAAAATACAACGAATATGCATGTTGCTG
>CALKRK010000263.1 GCA_937989675.1 uncultured Arenicella sp.
GTCAAATCCGCTAGCGGATAATATGGCGGTGATGAGAACCAGCTTGTTGCCGGGATTATTGAATGCGTTGAAATTCAATGCTAACCGGCAGCATGAGCGTGTTCGTTTGTTTGAGATTGGTGCCACATATCATCGTCAGGCTAGCGGATTTAACGAGGTTCAACGCTTATCGGGCGTGCTCACTGGCCCGCGAGTTTCTTCTCAATGGGGTGTTGAAAATACGCAAAACGTTGATTTTTATGACGTTAAGGCTGATTTGGAGGCCGTGCTCTCCTTGACCGGTCATAAAAACCCCATTATATTTAATGAGTTCGAGCACATTGCTCTGCATCCAGGTCAGCAGTGTTTACTGACTCGTAATATAAGTTCTAATGAGCCTGCCAGTAGTGAAGGCCTTCAAGAGTTAGGATGGCTAGGTCGTCTTCATCCAACTTTAGAAAAACAAATAGGGGTGTCAAGCGTATTCGCATTCGAGCTAAATTTGCAATCGGCATTGTCGGCGAAGTTACCGGCGTTTGAATCAGTATCTAAGTTCCCGAGTATTAAGCGCGATCTTTCTGTTGTTGTTCGCGATGATTTACCGGTCGCTCATTTGACAGACGCATTACGTAGTGATTTAGGTAACTCCCTTAGTAAAGTTGAATTGTTCGACGTTTATCGAGGTAAAGGGGTAGCCGAAGGTTCGATTAGTGTTTCTCTCAGTCTGGTGCTGCAAAACACAGATAAAACTATGACTGATGAAGAAGCTGAGCAATTGCAGGGGGCCGCGTTGAGAATACTTCAAGATAAATTTAACGCGGAATTAAGAAGTTAGGTGTAATTGGTGGGGGCAGATGCTCTGCCAGAGGGTTTATAATATGGCAATAACAAAAGCGGAGCTGGCTGTTTCATTGCATGAAGAGCTAGGTCTAAATAAAAGAGAATCAAAAGAGTTTGTAGAACAATTTTTTGAGACGATTAAATTAGCACTTGAAGATGGCTCATCGGTAAAGCTTTCTGGCTTTGGTAATTTTGGGCTGCGCGACAAACCTGCGCGGCCGGGGCGTAATCCAAAGACTGGTGAAGAGATTCCTATCTCAGCGCGCCGCGTAGTTACATTCAAGGCAAGTCAGAAGTTGAAAGAGGCGATAGAGCGTAATGCTGGATCGCTCAGGCATTTGTTTAAGTAGTTTTGCGGTGCTTATGCGTAAGAATGTTCCTTAGAAAGGAAGACTAAACGCCAGAAAATTAAAGATAAATAATCAGAAAGCCGTGTTTTTGCTAGGCGAAGCAGGGGTGTAACTGATACACTTCCAGCACAAGAACAAACACTTAGATTGGATTGATAAAACATGTTAGACCAAGGGGATAACGCAACTTTACCGCCGATACCGAGTAAACGGTATTTCACTATTGGCGAAGTGAGTGAGTTGTGCATGGTTAAACCTCATGTTTTACGTTATTGGGAACAAGAGTTCTCACAGCTGAACCCAGTGAAACGTCGTGGCAATCGACGTTATTATCAGCGTCATGAAGTTCAATTGATTCGGCGTATCCGGAGCCTTTTGTATATAGAAGGGTTTACGATTAGTGGCGCGAAAAACCAGATAGAAATGGAAGCTGGTGGCCAAGCAACGCCGACTACACAAGTTAAGCGACAGGTCGTTGCCGAGTTGATTCAAGAAATCGACGAAGTTGTTTCGATTCTTTCATCTGACTCATAATTCATACAGAATTTAATTTTAGAGCTTAATGGTTTATATCTTTTAACAGATAGGCTTAACTGCTTGAGTATAAAATTATTTTTAAGTAAAAAAGGCCGCTCTTTGGAGCGGCCTTTTTACTAAGAAAGTTTGAGAGCTAGCTTAGAATTCTTTTGAGATAGTGACCACAACACGACCATCTGTGATTGGGTCAGTACCGGCATCGTCTGTATCCCAGTAAGACACATCCCAGCCAATATCTGATTTTCCACCAAAGCTACCAGAAAGGCCTACTTGAAAGTAGTTGTATGTATCGTAGTCGCCGTAGGTTGCGCCAATAGACAAGCCTGCAGACTCGAAATCATAACCATAGCTAACTTCAATATTGTCGTCGAACTCGTCCCCGGCATAATAAGTGATACCAAAGCCTGCGTAGCTAACGCCAGCATAGTATTCGGTAAAGTCATTTTCGCCAGCGATAGGGCTGCCGTGGTATGTGTATTCAATGATACCAAAATCAATGCCAATGCCATTTTCGAATTCAGTTCCCCAACCAGCGTAGAGGTCTAGCTCTGTGCTAGCGCCACCAAAGCTTACGTTGGCGGCCCACGCGCCAGCATAGAAGCCTGAATCATGTGCGTAGTCAAAACCGCCTTGCAAGGCAGGGTCTTCTTGGTTTTGAGAAATACCACGCCATACGTAGTCGCTTGTCAGCGCAACATTCGCGGTGATTTCAGCTTGTGCAGTTGGCGCAACCATTGCTGCAGCCAAGATGGAAGCGGAAAGTGCTTTTATAGAGTTTTTCATGTTAATCCTCTCGTTTCTCTTTATTGTTTGAGAAAAGCTTTTGTTAATTTTAAATGTCATCGGACATGTATAAGTCTGATGTTTAGTGTGAAAGCAAGGATTGTGCCAACTTTGAAGAGAACGAGATTGGTCTATCGGCGCATAAACTGCACCGTTTTGAAGCCCCCACCTCACACACATGCTGGGCAGTATGCACCAAAAAGGGGCGCTATGTCATTGATTTGACATATTTTGGGGCGTTTTGTTTCGAAATTTTAAATATTTTTACATTTTTGGATGATTTTACCAGCCATGAAAGTTGGCACGGCTCTTGCTTTGAGGTCTCTATCAACATCTGATCGTCGGTGTTGGGGCAGTCAAAACCTATAAGTAGTGGCTGCTAGGTGGTGAACATGTGGCCGTTGTTATGCCCGGTTCAACGAATTTTAAGTAAGGCTTGAGAACTTGGTCGGTCAGCATGTTCGCAAGCAAACTCACTAAACAACAATAAAGGGTGACGTGCTATGAAGTTAATCACAGCAATTATTAAACCATTCAAGATTGATGATGTTCGCGATGCTTTAGCGGGTATCGGTATTCAAGGTATGACGGTAACGGAAGTAAAAGGTTTCGGACGTCAAAAGGGTCACACAGAGTTATACCGTGGCGCCGAGTACAACGTTGATTTCATGCCAAAAATTAAAATCGAAGTTGCCGTGGCTAATGACATGCTCGATCAAACCATCGAAGTAATTTCTGAGTCAGCTAATAACGGCAAGGTTGGTGACGGCAAAATTTTCGTCGTTGAGCTGAGCCAAGTTATCCGTATTCGTACCGGTGAGACTGGCGAAGAAGCCATTTAGACCTCTAATTCCAATATCTATATATAGAGAGACAACATCATGGAAAATCAAATTTTTGAACTTTCTTACGCGTTAGACACCTTCTACTTCTTGGTGTGTGGCGCTCTTGTAATGTGGATGGCCGCTGGTTTCGCAATGCTCGAAGCTGGCTTGGTGCGTTCTAAGAACACCACAGAAATCCTAACTAAAAATGTCGCATTGTTTGCCATCGCTTGTACCATGTACATGATCGTTGGTTACAACATTATGTATGACGGCGGTATCTTCCTGAATGGCATCGTTGGCGACGGAGTTGCGGGTGCTGAAGAAGCAAAAACTTACGCGCCCTCAGCCGACTTTTTCTTCCAGGTTGTATTTGTGGCAACAGCTATGTCAATCGTATCCGGTGCGGTAGCTGAGCGTATGAAGCTTTGGGCATTCCTATTGTTTGCTGTTGTGATGACCGGTTTCATCTATCCGATGGAAGGCGCATGGACATGGGGCGGCAAAAGTGTATTTGGTATGTATACGCTTGGCGACAACGGTTTCTCTGACTTCGCTGGCTCAGGTATCGTTCATATGGCTGGTGCCGCTGCTGCTCTTGCTGGCGTTCTTGTTCTTGGCCCACGTGCTGGCAAGTACTCAGCTGACGGCAAACCAAAAGCAATCCCAGGTGCAAATCTACCTCTAGCGACACTGGGCACATTCATTCTTTGGATGGGTTGGTTCGGTTTTAACGGTGGTTCTGTTCTTGCGACGGCCACTGTTGAAAATGCTAACTCAGTTGCGGTTGTATTTATGAACACTAATGCAGCAGCATCAGGCGGTTTGATCGCGGCTTTGCTGGTAGCACGAATCCTATTTGGTAAAGCCGATTTGACGATGGCTTTGAATGGAGCGCTGGCTGGTCTTGTTGCGATTACAGCTGAACCATCGACACCAACTGCCTTGCAAGCGACCTTATTCGGTGCGGCTGGCGGCGTGTTAGTTGTGTTCTCAATTTTGACCTTGGATAAACTGAAAATCGATGACCCTGTTGGCGCGATCTCAGTTCACGGTGTGGTTGGTCTTCTTGGCTTATTGTTGGTTCCTTTCACCAACGACGGGTCTACGATTGCTGGTCAGCTACTAGGTGCCGCAACCATCTTTGTATGGGTGTTCGTAACCAGCTTTATTGTTTGGTACGTAATCAAATTGATTATGGGCGTGCGCGTTAGCGACGAAGAAGAGTTCGAAGGCGTTGATATGTCTGAATGTGGTATGGAAGCATACCCAGAGTTCACGAACTAAACCTTCGCGAAGATAACTCTCCGAAAGAGGCAGCCAGAAATGGCTGCCTTTTTTTATGGCTATCAGTGAATAAACGCACATTAATTGGCAGAAAATGTCATCGTATTACCGGCTTAAGGCCATAGAATAGACAGCATTGAATTATTGTCGCTTAATGTCGCGACCCACGGATTGCAGCGAGCAAACCGAAGCCGGAGAAATGTTATGTCTACCATTGTTAATCGTCGAGACCTTGATTTTATTATGTACGAGGCTCTTGATTTAGAGTCGCTGCTAAAAAGTGAGCGCTACGGCGATTATGATCGTGAAGCCGTTGGCGCTATTCTAGATTTGGCTCAGTCGTTGGCTGAGGAGAAGTTTCAACCGTTCGCTGCGCATTTGGATCAGAACGAACCCAAATACATTGACGGCAAAGTTGAGATTGTTCCTGATGTCAAAGAAGCACTAGACGCTTACAAACAAGCTGGGCTGTTTGCCACCGGCTATGATGCCGATATCGGTGGAATGCAATTGCCTTGGTTAGTGCACCAAGCGCTCAACTCTATGTTCGTGACCGCCAATACCTCAGTTTCGAACTATGCTTTCTTAACTCAAGGCGCGGCTAACATGTTGAATGCGTGCGGTTCGGATGCGCTAAAAGAAAAGTTTATGCCGAAGATGGTCGCCGGTGATTGGTTTGGTACGATGTGTTTGTCTGAACCCCAAGCCGGTTCGTCGCTCGCCGATATTCGCACAAAAGCCGAGAAGAGAGACGACGGAGCCTACAACATCACAGGCACCAAAATGTGGATATCGGGTGGCGATCATGAAATGACCGACAACATTATTCATATGGTGTTGGCAAAGCTGCCTGGCGCCCCCGCAGGCGTGAAGGGTATTTCATTGTTTCTAGTGCCTAAACATCGGGTGAGTGATGATGGCAGCATCGGTCAGGCAAACAATATTGCGTTAGCCGGTTTGAATCATAAAATGGGGCACAAAGGAACAACCAATTGCCTGTTAAATTTTGGCGAAGTAGGTAACTCAATTGGCTATTTGCTTGGCGGTGAAAATCAAGGGCTGGCGAATATGTTTCATATGATGAACGAGGCGCGTATTGGGGTTGGCATGGCTGCAACGGTGATCGGTTTGGGCGGCTATTTGTATTCCTTAGATTACGCTCGCAATCGGCCACAAGGGCGCCATCTGAGCAATAAAGACCCGCTCACCCCAATGGTGATGATTTCTGAGCACGCCGATGTAAAACGCATGCTGATGACACAAAAAGCATTTGTCGAAGGTGCGCTATTGTTGGTGTTATATTCGGCGCAGCTCATTGACGAGCAGAAGTTGGCTAAGGATGAGCAGGAACAAAAACGCATTGCTTTGCTACTAGAATTGTTAACCCCGATTTGTAAGTCGTGGCCATCTGAATTTTGTTTGGAAGCAAACAAGCTCGCGATTCAGGTACTTGGTGGTTATGGCTATACCCGAGAGTATCCGGTGGAGCGGTATTATCGAGATAACCGTTTAAATCATATTCATGAAGGCACACATGCAATTCATGGTATTGACATTCTTGGCCGTAAGGTACGGATGGCGGATGGCGCAGCGTTGAAAATTTTAGCGCAAGAGATGTCGGCTACCATAGATGCTGCGAAACCATTTGATGAACTTCACGGCTATTGCGAGCAACTTAACAGCGCGATGCAAAGTATTGAGTCGACACTTCAGGCGGTCGCCAAGGCCGATGATCCAGCCTTAGCCTTAGCTAATGCCACCTTGTTTTTAGACGCGGTGGGGCATGTTGTGATTGCGTGGATGTGGCTAAAGCAAGCGGTAGCCGCATCGAGTGGGCTTAACTCTGGGCCAG
>CALKRK010000264.1 GCA_937989675.1 uncultured Arenicella sp.
ATTCTTAATAAGTGTATTGGTCACTGGTTCTGTATGTGGCTTGGCTAATCTCGCTGTTGCTGATGAAACACATGAACATAGTAAGGCATCTGCGCAAACTATGCCCTATTTAGTGACAGAGGCGATGCACCCCGCGCCACCCAAACAGCCTAACTACGGCCCAAAGTACGGGTCAATCAGCTTTGTGGATACAGACCCGTCGGAGGCGATCGGTGGTGTTTTGACAATGCAGCGAGCGGTGAATGATTCAGATGTACGCGTCGATGAGGTGGCCGAAGGTATCACAACTTACATGATTCATTGGGGTTTAGAAGTTGGCGAGGCGGGTACTGAAGATGATAAAGGTGCTGGTGATCATGGTGGCGATTGTCGTGGGTTTCGCGACACTGGCCACGTAGTGATGAAGCCCGTTCAAGAGTTGGGTGATGACGATACAATTCAATGGACAATTCCAAATGGAACTGCAGTGCCGGATGGCGCGGTTTACTTTGTTGGGCACACACTCTACGACAAGATTCACAACTTGGGTAAATGTACGCAAACCGTGATCGACAACGTGATCGTTCAGTAAAGATACCTTAAAACATCAGTAATTTGATTGAGTTGAACTTGAGCGCGGCGTTTAAGTTGAGCTTATTTTAACGCAAACGAGTGACCTCAAGGCCACTCGTTTGTGTTACCTATAATCTCAATAGCAGAGAACTTAGTTAGAACGCGACAATGCCTTGAGTATTGGCGTCAGGCAGATCGCCCTCGACCGTTTCGATATGCGTTAAAGCGCCATTTTCGCCAGTTTTGTAGACGCCGATCGAGCCACTAAGCCCGAACAGTTGATACAAATACTCACCATCGTCGCTCGCCCACAAATCGATCCAACCATCACTGGTGCCAAATGGGTCTTCTTCCGATGGCCCTACGCCGGATGCTGCGACTCGTTCCTCTAACTCAATATTTCCATCTTCAAATGAGAAGGTTGAGATGGTTGCTTCCAAGGCATTACTGACCCAAAAGCTACTTTCGTCGTGCGAAAACTCTATCCAGCAAGCCGTGCGTTCTCCATCGAACTGACCAGTGCCAGTTTGAACATCGAGCGCAATTGGTGTCAGCTCTCCAAAACGACCAAGTTCCCAGCTTGAAACTGAACCAGTTTGTAAGGCCGGGAATGCAGGTGGAATACCGTTGGCTTGAAACTCTCTTGCTTCGGTTACTAATATATATTGTTTGCCATTTTCCTGAACAATTTCGAAGCCGATGGCGCTTGGCAAGTTTCTGTTTTCAGCGTTGTCTCTAAGGGTAGACGTTGCGGCAGACACCGGCGTACGACTGAGTCTGCCACCGCGCCTTACTTCATAAACCACGATTTCGTCTTGACTGTCACTGCTTAGAGAAATAGAGCCTGCATTGATTGAAGATACGATTAGAAATCGACCATCGGGTGAAAATTGAACAGCTGAAGGGCGGTTGCCAAGCAGGCGAACCGAGTTTCTTAGTGGGCGTAAACGGCCTCGTTCGTTTATGCGGTATCCGGTTAGTGCTCCCTCCTGGTCGGGTTCACCCGCAAATTGACCATCGGCGTCGATACTTGAAACGTATAGCAAACCATTGTGATACGCGACGCTGTTCGGGCCAACACCGTATACTCTCTTTACGTCGCTCAAGCTGAGTGAAAAATCGTCGTTTACATTGAATACGCTGATGCTGTTACTGCCAGCGTTAACGGCAATTAGGTGTTCTCGATCATCGGTCATAATGATCGAATAAGCCGAAATTAATGGGTCCAATCCTTCGCCTCCGTCGAACGCCGCGCCTTTCCCTCCAGTTGCGAAGGTATTTATGAGTTCGAGTGTGCCATCGTCATTACGGCCATAGGCAACGATGCTATTGGCATTAAAGTCGTTAGACATTGCATAAACCGCCCCGGCAAAAGGGTTAGCCTGTGGTGTTGGTTTGTAGAATTTTTCATATTTACTTTGAGCGTAGACATCCGCTGAGATAGCTAATGTTGATAGCGACAAAGCGACGGTCGTTGTTAGGGTTTTAATCGTCATTGTAATATCCTCTGGGTGGGTAGTTATTGGGCAAATGTATTTTTAATACCCTCACTATGACCGTGGGCTCTTAGATTCATTGCATGACGCTATGGTAAGTAAGGACTCATATGCGACGCAGCACGACCGGCCTATACGCGATGAGATTACATCGAATAGATTGATCATATTTTTAGAGAGAAAACGAAATTTTCTATATTTAGGTGAACTAAATTCTTGTCGCCAACGACTTAATAGTTAATGAAACGAAATAGCGAAAGAATTCTGATTGAATGGCTAGTGCTCGGCGCACAAGGCGGAGACCGCGTGGCTTTGCAGGAGTTGATTAGCGTGCTGTATCCGAAATTGTTGCGGTACGCAGTACGCCAGCTTAACGATCAGGAAAGCGCCAGAGATGTGGTGCAAAACGCGTTTGAAGTGCTTAGCAAGGATCTACGCAAGGTTGCTGACCCTGCGGCGTTTTCTGGTTGGATTTATCAGATAACGCATCGTAAATGCGTTGACCATATTCGTCGTACTAAACAGCAACGAACTTTGCAAGATCGTTATGAGGCTGACGCCTTGGTACAAAATTCGATTCATCAGAATGAGGAAAGTCGTGATCAGGGGCCAGACTTGGAGGTGCTTCTTAACAAGCTCAGCGCAGAAGCGTATCGCCTTGTACACCTGCATTATCTCGAAGGCTTTTCTACCAAAGAAATAGCGAAAATTCTCGCTGTGCCAGAAGGTACGGTCAAATCGCGCCTATATGCGGTGCGTGAACACTTGAAGTCTTTACAGAGGTAAATATTATGACTGACATAAACAAAAAGATACTCGATGCCATTAAGGAAAATACCAGTGAAGGAGTAGTATCGGAGGCCGACGCCACGACGATCGGCCTAATCAGAGCGAGCTTTCAAGGCACTTTCAGGTACACGATGTTGTTTGTGATCGTTTTCCAACTAGTCTTCGCCTGGTTAGCGGTTTACTGCGCGTATCAATTGTTTGGAGCCGATTTAGTTAATACGAAGATCGAGTGGTTGAGTGGTCTTGTAGTTTCGGTAATCATTTTTTCGATCGCGCGGCTGTGGTTTTTTATGGAGCTCAATCGTTTGTCGGTGTTGCGCGAAGTAAAGCGTGTTGAGCTACAACTTGCGCTATTGCAAGACGAACTTGGCGCTCGCAAGAGTGATTAGAATTTGGTTCTTATTCGTATTTGGAGTATTCTCAGGCAATAACACACAATAAGAGCGGCCTCTATGACGTATTTGGGGGGAGTCGCCATGGATGAAAACCACCACTATTGGAGCTTTGCTATGAAATTCAAAGTAGTAGTCGTTGTTGCATTATTGTTGATAGGCGTGAACGCACAAGCCAAACTTGGCGGTAAAAATGTAGTGCTGGTTCATGGCTTAAAAGTCGATGATTTTAAGAACAAACCAAGCGATAGCCAACTACCAGGCTTGGCCGAAGAATACTGGAGTGAGTATTGGGGCAGCCGCGCCGAGGCGAAGTTGTATTGGCCCGCGACCGAACGAATCACTGGCCGAGTAAAAGATCTTATCCGCACTCAAATTAAGGATTTAGAACAACGCGGCACCTGTAAAGACGGTTGCGTATTTGTGACGCATTCCGCAGGTGATTTAGTAACCCGCCACGCTTTAACAAGCCTCGGGCAGTGGCAGGTTGACCCGCGTAAGTTCAAGGTGCTTGTTACATTGGATTTCGCAGGCGCCGGTGGTGGGTCAGAATTGGCTGATTTGGCAGTGAATATTTCTGAGGGTAGCGGCATTATAAACGCCGCTCAACGCGCAGCAATTCGCGCCTTTTTAGGCATTGACCCTAGCCCAGGAAAATTAGGCACTGTGTACGATTTGCGCCCAGCCGCAGCAAGAAATATTGCGCGAGTTAACACTGGTGTACCGCGGTTACGCTTCGTTGGCAGTGGCACAGCGTATCTTGGTATTACCAAGCCATTTGTAAGGGGCCACGATGATTCCGTGGTGGGTTACCACAGCACTTGTGGCGCCTTAAGTGTTTCTTCGTATGAATCGTGCAGCCGGTCGGTTCGAGATAACGGCGTGTTGCGTTCAAGCAACGGGCCATCGTCGTTTATGCCAAACCACTACCCGGTTTTGATGGGAGACAAGGCCGATCATTTTGACGTTATCACAAACAAGCGAACGGGTAATTATACGACCGTGATCAATAATCAAACCTTCGGTGGCTTGCGGGTGGATTTTTCGACCACCACAAAACGCAAATGGTGGGCTTTGTGGCGTAAAGTTAGGCAAGTTAAAAACGGTGATCGCAAAAGCATGTCAGCAAATGTGTACGATACATTAAACTGATTTCTTTGCCGTTTTAACTTGTTATAAAACGTGCTCCTTTATCGACTGCATCGACACAAAAGTAGAGGTGTTCGCCACATTCGGTAATGTTGATATTGCTTCACCAAGTACTCGCCGATACGCGTTGATGTCTGGCGTTCGTACTTTCAATAGATAATCGAAATCGCCCGCGATCAAATGGCATTGTTCGATCTCGGGTATGTTGCGTATCGCATGATTAAATGCGTCGAGCGCCGGTTCGCGGGTATCTGAGAGTTTAACCTCAGTGAATGCCACATGTTCTCGGCCAAGCTTCTGTGCGTTGAGTATTGCTTTAAATCCCACAATATAGTTTTGCGCGATCAAGCGCTTTAGCCGAACTTGGCAGGGAGATTTGGAAATACCTACTTGTTTAGCAATCTCAGTAACCGGCAGCCTGCCATCGTTGGCTAAAATTTCAAGGATTTGAGTATCAATTCGGTCTAATGGGCTTTTTTCTGGCTCTTTCATGGTTTGATAGTCTTATAAGTTGACTAAAAAAGATTCTATATTCTGTATAGAGTAAATATACGGGAAAAGTAACTTCAATGCTTCAGTTAGACTGTATGTAACTCTTAAATCAGTCAATTTAGCCAAACATGATGAACAATCCATTATCTTCCGGATGTGCCGAATTAAGATCAAACATTCGTAAACTACATTTGGCCGATGAACAGAAGTGCGTTGATGAATTAGTTTCCAACGCTAAGCTGTCTAGCGAATTTCTTGACAGAGCCGCACAAAGGGGTGCGGATATTGTACGTGCGGTGCGCAATGACGATACGCCAGGTTTAATGGAAGTGTTTCTCGCTGAGTACGGGCTGTCTACTGACGAAGGAGTGGCGCTAATGTGTTTGGCTGAGGCTCTTCTGCGAGTGCCAGACAGTGAAACGATAGACGATCTAATTGAAGACAAAATTGCCCCTTCAAGCTGGGGAGATCACTTAGGCAAGTCCTCTTCTTCTTTAGTTAACGCAGCAACCTGGGGGTTGATGTTAACGGGAAAGGTTTTAGACGACGATCGGAGCAGTGGTGTGGCCACAGTGCTACATCAAGCTGTGAAACGATTGGGCGAGCCGGTTATTCGAGTCGCTGTTCGTCGTGCTATGAAAGAGATGGGTAATCAGTTTGTGCTTGGTGAGACGATTGAGTCAGCCATTAAGCGTGGACGAGCTCAAACGGAGAAGGGCTACACCTACTCTTTTGATATGTTAGGCGAAGCGGCACTAACTACACGCGATGCCAGTGGTTTTTTCGATGCCTACAAAGAGGCGATTATTACGCTGGCAAACAGCGCGAACTCCAATGATATAGAGAGCAACCCAGGAATATCAGTAAAGTTGTCGGCGCTGCATCCGCGCTACGAATTAGGGCAGCGTGAGCGAGTGCTCGATGAACTCGTCCCTCAAACTTTAGCGCTGGCATTGAGGGCTAAGCAGGGAAAATTGGGGTTTAATATTGATGCTGAAGAGGCCGAGCGTTTAGACCTTTCTTTAGACGTGATTGAAGCCGTCTTGAGTGATCATCGATTAGCGGGTTGGGATGGCTTTGGTGTGGTGGTTCAAGCCTACAGCAAGCGCGCTAGCGCAGTGATTGACTGGCTCTATGAGTCGGCAAGGAAACACAAGCGAAAGATTATGATACGGCTGGTCAAAGGTGCGTATTGGGATTCCGAGATAAAACGCGCGCAAATTGAGGGCGTTGCTGGCTTTCCAGTGTTTACACGCAAAGCTGCGACGGACGTTTCTTATATTTGTTGTGCTAAGAAATTGTTGGCCATGAATGATCGCATTTACCCGCAGTTCGCAACGCACAATGCACACACTGTTGCAGCGATTCAAGAGCTGGCAAGCGGCCAAAACCTGAGTTTTGAATTCCAACGTTTACACGGTATGGGCGATAGTCTTTACCGGCATGTTATGGAGGGAGCTGAACAAGGTGAGGTGCGTTGTCGGATCTACGCGCCAGTGGGCGCGCACCGAGACTTGTTAGCCTATCTTGTGAGGCGCTTATTGGAAAATGGAGCGAATTCGTCATTTGTGAATCAATTACTCGATGAAGATCTGACGCCAGAACGCATTGCATTCGACCCATTTCAAACCCTGCGCGATGACGTTTCTGATGACAATCAATTTTTAAAAAAACCTTCAGACTTGTTCCAACCAGAACGACCTAACTCCAAAGGTTGTGACCTACTAGATGAAACAAGTCGCCAACAATTTGAACAAGCCCGAAACGTTTTTAAAACAAAGCAGTTTGCTGCAACAGCGCTCCTTGCTGTTGAGGCGAAAAGCAAAGATCCCATCAGCGTTAACAGCCCCTATGATATTGACGACGTTGTAGGAACCGTTGCTCAGGCCAGCGAAGCCGATGTCGCAAATGCTCTTGCCAACGCCAGCACGTGGTCCAATTGTTCTTCAAAAGAAAGGGCGTCAATTTTGCAAAAAGCGGCCGACCTTTACGAAGAAAGCCACGGGCTGTTTTTTGCCGTGTTAACACGCGAAGCGGGCAAGACACCCGTTGACGCGGTCGCTGAATTGCGCGAGGCGGTCGATTTCTTGCGTTACTATGCAGCGCAAATACGCGGGCTAGGCGACACGCAAGCGCGTGGAATTTTTGTATGTATATCACCTTGGAACTTTCCTCTAGCAATTTTCACTGGGCAAGTTGCCGCGGCTTTAGCTGGTGGAAATGCCGTGATCGCTAAACCGGCGGAGTCGACTCCTATCGTTGCTTTTTTGGCAGTGGAACTATTACATAAAGCGGGGGTTCCGCGCTCAGTATTGCAGTTCGTTCCTGGCGAGGGTAATGATGTTGGTGCGGCCTTAGTGGCAAGTGACAAGGTTCAAGGTGTGTGCTTTACGGGTTCTACGCAAACGGCGATAGCGATCAATCGATCAATGGCTATCGCCTGTGCGCCGCATGCGCCACTGATTGCCGAAACGGGTGGTTTGAACGCGATGATCGTTGATTCGACAGCCTTACCTGAGCAAGCTATAAAAGACATTGTTGCCTCGGCCTTTCAATCAGCGGGCCAGCGTTGCTCGGCGTTACGCCTTCTGTATTTGCAGGAAGACATTGCCGAGGAATTTATGAGTATGTTGTTCGGTGCGATGGATGAATTGGTGCTAGGCGACCCATGGCATTTCTCCACCGATGTTGGGCCGCTGATTAGCGAGCAAGCTCGAGAACAGATTCAAGCTTATGCTGACAATGCTGAAAAAGAGGGGCGTCTATTGAAGCGCCTAACTTGCCCAAAAAACGGGTACTTTGTTGCGCCAAGCGTTGTGAGCGTAGCGGGTATTTCGGATATGGAAAAAGAGATATTCGGGCCAGTGTTGCATCTTGCGACTTTCAATACAAAGCAACTCGATCAGATTATTGATGACATCAACGGCAGCGGTTTTGGTTTAACCTTTGGTTTGCATACGAGAATAGATGATCGAGTAGAGCACTTAACAACATCGCTGAACGTTGGGAATATGTATATTAACCGCAATCAGATAGGCGCGGTCGTGGGCTCGCAGCCGTTTGGTGGAGAGAACTTGTCAGGTACCGGGCCCAAAGCGGGCGGCCCGCACTACTTGCAGCGATTTGTTAAAGAGCCGGATGTTGAACCGCTACCCAGTATCAATGGTCTGGGCGTCAAGCTAGCCGACGTTCAGCTCGAGCTGGACAAGCTTGTTGTGCGAAGGGAAAAGCTGTCAGCAACCGAATTGCCAGGGCCAACCGGTGAGTCAAATCGCCTAACACTGTACCCGCGTGGCCGTATTCTGTGCTTAGGGCCAACATTGGATGCGGCTAAAGAACAAGCTAGTATGGCTCGCAGCTGTGGCTGCGAAACATTGATTGTTTGCCCAGGAGCAAAGAGTGAACATACGCTAGATGGCTTGCTGCTGAGCGAAGCCCTCACGAGCTTAAGAAACTTCGAAGCCGTAGTTTATTGGGGGAGTGTCGACGAGCTTAGAAAGCTTAGGCTAGCGTTGTCACGTCGCGAGGGCGCAATAATTCCGCTTATTGCTGAGAGAAGTTTTTCTGCTCAGTGCGTACTGGAAAGGCATGTGTGCATAGACACCACGGCTGCGGGCGGTAACGCTTCATTGTTAGCGGGCTTGTGATTGGGTTATTCATCAATGCTACTAATTTCTTGAGCTAGCTTCCGTGTTTTATAACGAGTTGTAGCGAGAGTCATCCGCGCGCGCGCGGCTACGGTAAGCACGCACGGTAGACCTAGGTAATGTGTTTTGACAAACAGAATGTTCCCAGAACTTGTTTCTACAATTGTCGTATCGAAATTATCTTTTAGAACTTGCTTCGCTGATGAGTCGCTCAACGCAGCAATAGTGCTACTCATTGCCGCTAACTTATCGGCTTCCGCATTAAGTTCCTTTGAGGCAAAAGACTTAATTGAAAATCCATCAGTTGTGCATAGGCTAACAACTAAAAAGTCTCTGTCGTTCTCGCATAACTCTTTTATGCTTTCCAATAACTTTGGTCTAATTGCAATTTTTTGATTGGTCATCGTATTAATTCAAATCAGTTTTGATTATTGATGGCGTTGAATACATGCAATACAGACATTGCCGATTCTTGGTTTCTGGGGTCAATGTGTAAAATTGGTGCGATGATTTTATGGTGCGTCAAAATAGCTTGAATTTCCTGGCTCAAGGCTGTGATACTTTGTTCCTCTGAGCCATCACAGTGTGTCATTCCTACTACGCAGCTAATGCTATTCTCGTTAGGGGAGAAAAATGTTAGGAGTTTTTCCAGATTGTCGTAGTTGGGTGTTTCGCCGTTCTTAACTAATAGAAGCAGCCCCCACAATGTCGTGTTGACAAATTCCCAAAGAAAGGAGAATCGATCTTGCCCTGGAACGCCATATAGGCCAAGCGCAACGCCATCGGCTACGGAGATTCGGCCGTAGTCTATACCGACCGTTGTGTATTTCTTGCCAATATTAATGCTCGATTCGGCCTCAGTTTCAATTGGGCTAATTTCACTTAGTGTTTTTATTATTTGAGTTTTTCCAGCACCAACTTCGCCGACAATGGCTAATTTTCGATAGTCCATTTTTCGTTACCTCCTCAAAAATAGTTTCATTTTTGAGTAAAAATTTGGAGTTGAACCAGAAGGTTTCGTACTAACTGTCTGATCAATTGAGCTTGTTACGCCTAATATTTCAAGGGCCTCAAATGCGCCCAAAATTTTATCTAATTGCTGTTTAGTACCGAATTCTCTACTTTCTAGTAGCTCGTTGTAAGAGCACCGTTTATTGGTCAGTCTAGCGCATAGCTCGATAACTACTGGAGTTGGCTTGATCATTCTGAAATCTGGCCAAGCCAGTAATTTTAGGTTTTTACTTTGATAGTCTTTAATAGGCGATGAGGACGATGTCTCAGTATCATAAAAAAGACTAATGAGCTTCTTTTGACGTTCATTGAGGTTGGTAATTACCTTAGAATAACGCTTAGCAAATGTTAGGAAATGTTGATCTTTGTTAGCTGATTCCAACAGCTTCAACCCCCAATCTGGAAACGAGCGTCCTGAAATAGGAATGTCGAAAAGAATCTCAACTTCACGATGCCTTGGATCGGCTTTAATTTTAGTGAATAGCGGCCTTAGTACGGCTTCATCGCCCTCAAGCACTTGAAGGAAATGACCATGCCGATAGGACAAAATGCCGGTAATACTAATTTGAGTATTTTTTTTTCGCGCAACACGAAATATTTCTGAAAGGCCTGTCGGTATTACGGCGCCGTTTTGTTTTTTAACTACCTTGCTGACGTAAGCGATACATCTCATTTAACCCACCCTTTTGTAATTCCATCCTAGACTCGTCCATACCTCAAATAGCTGACACGTTAAGTCTGATACTCTCTAAGTACAGTTTACTATTGATACAGTGAGCTACCGTGTCATGTTTTAACTGTAAAACCCTACTAAGAGCAAGCTTGCTAACCCTGTGCAAGCTTGCTGACAATCAACAAAGCGTGTGAAGAAACGCGCTTTGTTGATAGATAGTCTCTTTTAAACAGTAAGGTTGCCCTCAACACTCATCACTTTTCGACGCGCCAATGCGAGGTTCGCTTTGGCTTTGTCTAGTACTAGATATATAAAGAGTCCTTCGTGTTTCGATGTTGGGCGAATCACATGGAGCTGAGAATCTAGGGTAATCAAAATATCATCGATGCCTCCCTTGATTCCGAGTGATTTCATTGTTTCCATTTTCGCCTTTACTACTTGAGAGTTACCTGCAGCTGCTAATTCTAAATCGACGCCGGCACCAGATGACCCCAGAGACATTCCAGATGTATAGTCAACAATGCAGCAGCCCATCGCGCCGTCAATTCCCAATAACTCTTTTAAACTTGTATCTATATTTGCCATGTTACTTAACCCAAATTTTCCTTAGTTGTTTTTGTAAATGATGAATGATTATTCACCGCCCGAGGAATCATACATTGTGTAAATTTTATGTCTAGAAAAATAGCTCTCAGATGCTTGGAAATAGTTAATATTTAACAGAAATTTATGATGAGGAGTGATTGTCGGTTTAGATTTACGATCTATAAGAGGTACTCAATTCTCTACTTAACCTATTACGTTGGGAGTTGAATAAAGTACTACCACTTCGGCGCAAATGTACCAAGGTTGTTTGCAGAGAGAGCCCATTCGATTTTGACGCCGTCAATTGCAAGCGGTGATTTGAGTCGATTCGCCTTGCCCCATGGTGTTGATTCTACTTGATTCGAAAAGTGTTCTTGTTGGGCGTTTAGGTTTAAATATTTATCGCGCTCTGTTTGCGGGTATGCAATTAATAACTCGGCTGTACGTGCTAAAGAAAGGCGCGCATTACGGGTATGCTGCTTACAAATAGCGTCACTGGTAGCTCGAATTACGGCGGCTGCCATCAGATATCCAGTTGCGTGATCTAAGGCCTGAACTGGCAGGGGTAAGGGCCGAGTTTGGTTCGCCCATTGCATGCCGGTAGCGGCAATACCGCTGCTCATCTGAACGAGGCTATCGAACCCTCTTCGCCCAGACAAAGGCCCACTCCATCCGTAGGCGTTTAATGATACTTCGATTAAATTTGGTGATATAGCTTGTCGAGCGTTTGTGCCATATCCTAAGCCGTCAAGCGCACCCGGGCGATATCCATGAACAAGCACGTCAGCGCTGGCCAAGAGGTTTTCAAATATATCTCGATCGGGTTTTTCTGTCAGCCTTAGTCGCGCACACCGTTTGCCTAATGTGATATCTGGAACAACATTGGGCTCATCCCAATTTGGCGGATCAATGCGTAGAACGTTAGCGCCAAATCCGGCCAGTGCTCTGGTTGCGACTGGGCCAGCGAGGACTCGTGTGAGATCTAGCACTTTTAAACCTTGCAAAGGGCGTTTAGAGGATTTTGGCCGGAACTGAGTCCTAACTTCTCTTTTCTTATCCCAGATCAAAAGTGGTTCCGTGGCGAGTGCTTTTCCTTGTGGGTGTGCCTGCCATTGATTTCGTGTTCTCATTGCGGCTGCAACGCCGCCTGCGGTTACGATTTCTAATTCAAGTTGCTCAGCGTTCCAGTTTGAAATTGCAGCTGTGACTGCTTCTTTAATTTCTTTTGTGCCAAGCACTTTTGACGCGGCTGCTCGGTGGTGATCTAGGTTAGTGTGAAGCCGAATCCAGCCATCGCTCGTTTTGTAAAGCCCAGAGATTGAATCCCATACTGGTGGTAATTGCCATCGAATTGGGTAGATGGATTGAGCAAACCATAAAGACGCTAACTTTTGATCAACCAATACTCTTGGGGCTGTATAAGTAAGGCCAGCATTTTGAAGCAAGTTAGCGATGGCACTACCCACCGCGCCGATTGACGAAGCAGCAAGTTCTGAAACCGAAAAGCAGGACTTCAAATGGTGTTGGCCGAATACCTCAAATGCGGCATTGCTTTGTAGTGCTGTTTCAATTTCCTTCATAGTTTGCTTCTTCAGTGAACGGATTTGCAGTTTAGAGCAGCTAAGAATAGAGTGTAAATATTGATCAATATAATCAATGTATAAATTCATGAAGAAGTCGCCTTTGGAAACAGCTAACAACGCGTGTGGAAGGTTGAATATATCGGCCCAGACTTTGTATGCTTATGTGAGTCGAGGTTTAATAAGAACCGCGTGCCATCCTAGCGATTCACGCAAAAGACTCTATTCATCTAACGATATAGATCAGCTACTTCATCGTCAAAAAAGGGGGCGGTCGAGACAAGCGGTTGCTGAATCCACTATTGATTTTGGTGAGCCAGTGCTTAGGTCTCGAATTTCGAGTATTGAATATGGGCAATTCTATTACCGTGGTATGGATGCCATTGAATTAGCTCATACAGCAAGCTTGGAGGACGTGTTTGAACTTCTGTGCGACACCAGTATTCGGAGCTACAATTCTACTGAGAAGGCTAGTTATATCTCAACAAAACCCAACTCTTTGGCGAGGTTTGTTGATGCCTTGGCAAATCAAGTAACTAGCGATAAATCAAAAGGTAACAAAAAACGTGCTTTGCAGTTGCTCAAGTTGATGGCTGATAACGCGGCGGGGCGACACCAAGCTTCACCTGACGAATTAATCCATGAGCAATTGGCACGCGCATGGTCGAATGATTCTCGTGCACCGAATTTGATTCGGCAAGCACTGGTGCTGAGTGCAGACCATGAGCTAAACGCGTCAACCTTTGCCACAAGAATAGCGGCGTCGGCAGGTGCGAACCTATCGGCATGTTTATTGGCTGGCGTTTCAACACTGTCTGGAAGTCATCATGGAGGTTTGACGAATCTTTGCTTGGCATGGATGCGCGAAAACGAAAAAAGGAGCGTCAGCGGATTACGTCCGCTGATCGATGGAGTCGTACCTGGGTTTGGTCATAGACTCTACCCAAACGGCGACCCACGAGCCGTTGAAATTATAAAAAAATGCCCTCCATCTAATGCTTGGGCTAGGCTTGCAAGAGATATAACAAAAGCAACAAAGTGCCATCCAACGTTAGATTTTGGTTTGGCAACTTTAGAGCATCAACTTAAATTGCCAAAGGGCGCTGGCTTTTCAATTTTTGCAGTAGGCCGCACTGTTGGTTGGCTCGCGCATTGTTTCGAGCAACGAAAGAACGGGGAGTTAATCAGGCCTCGAGCTAAATAGAACCCTCGAATGCGAAAGGCTAAGTCATATTTGTTTTAAGTATAGATAGAGTGAAAATCAATGAAACACCTACCTCATCACCTCGAGCAGATCACCGCTAGAGCTTCAAAAATAGAGACACCTATTCAAAAGGGGACTTGGAGAGTTTGCGTTTATCGCTAGAGTTGTCAGATTAGCCTATTGTATTGTTTGCTAGATTTTGTGATCGGCCTACAACGAGCTGAGCTACTTCTTGTCGTTAAGAAGTTTGCCATCTGTTAAATTTCTATTACACTGACAACTTGTGAAATAGTTACTCTACGGAGAAAATATTGGGAGTTCTGGTGGGAGATTTGGGATGACTCGGCGACATGATAAGTCAACACGCTTGCAGGATGTGTTTCTAGGTTATCGCTCTACCTTGCGGTATATGCTTAAGCGTATTTTGCCAGCGGCGGAGGTGGACGATATTGTTCAAGAGGCGTTTATTCGAGCGCATGAAGCTGAGGTCGATAAACGTATAGAGCATCCAAAAGCGTTTGTTTACACTACGGCGCGCAATCTTGCTCTTAATTTTATTGCTAAGAAAGAAAATAAGGTGACCTCGAAGTTAGAGGATTTGCACGATTCAGATGTTTATCTAATTGACCATAGCCAATTTGACGAGCACGAGTCGAAAGAAAAATTTAGATTGTTTTGCGCCGCTGCGCGTGACTTACCACCACAATGCCGTAAGGCATTTATTATGAAACGAGTGTTCGGTTATTCGATACGAGAAATTTCGTTGAGCCTAGACATTAGTGAGAGCACCGTTGAAAAGCACATCGCAAAAGGTGTGTTGCGCAGCGCAGACTATTTGCGTGAACATGGTTACTTGGTGACTAAGCGCTCTAAACATCCGATGCGGAAAAAACAACAACCATAGATTTTTGTGACGCTGGTGTGGGGCTAGATAATCAATATGAACGACGTTGTAGAATTTAATAAGAAGTCACGGGTGCGCTCAGAAGCGAGTGTTTGGCTTGTGCGTTTACAAGAAGGCCTTGATGATGCTCAAAAAAGTGAGTTGGCCGCTTGGTTGGGCGTTGATTCAATGCACCAAAGTGAGTTTCTTGAACTGGCGGCAGTTTGGGATGAATTGGAGGTGTTAACCGAGCTGGCACCGCTGTTTGATGGCGTTTCCTCAAAGCCTGATGCGGCTGGCACTGAATTTTCAGGCTCTGCCCGCCTGGGTGGTTCTTGGAAGCGTATTTCTGTGGCGGCCAGTTTTTTAGTGGTGTGCTGTATCGGTGGATTTTTTCTTGCGAGCAATACGCTAGATACTGAACTAACGCCTATCGCATCAAACTCTTCTCTGTCAAAACCTTCCGCTCCGGCTGCAAAAACTGAAATTGAATCGTTAGTCAAGCACTATCAAACGCCTATTGGCAAACAGCTTGAAGTCCAGCTTAGCGACGGTTCGACAGCAACACTCAATACCGATACTCGAATAGAAATTGGATTTACCGATCAACAGCGAACCATTACTTTGTTGAGGGGTGAAGCTCATTTTAGTGTCTTTAAAGACCCGTCGCGGCCTCTAGTAGTAATGGTTTCTGGTAAGTCTGTGGAGGCTATCGGCACAGCCTTTTGTGTACGCAAAAATACCAACACCGAGATCGAAGTGGCGGTTGATGAAGGGCGTGTGGCGGTTTACCGGCAACCAGCTAGCGAAGCGAAAGCTGAACGCGCTCAGGCAAAACTCACCGCGTCTTTGCAGGCCGGAGAAGTGTTGACCATTACCGGCGATCAACAGCAACTGGCGCAGTACGACCTAGATGAAATGGCGGATCGCCTTGCGTGGAGAGAGGGGATGATTGTAATTAATGATGAAACTCTCGATTACGTAATTCAGGAGTTCAAACGATACAGCGAGCAAAAAGTCTTGTTGGCAGATCGAGCGATGGGTGAGATCCGAGTCGCAGGCTATTTTCGTTTAGGTGATGTTGATGCTTTGTTGGTGGCGTTGGAGAACAACTTCAATATTCGTTCTGAATATTATCAAGACAATCAAACCTATGTGCTAAGTCAGCTCTGATTGGGAAAAGTTTGTACCTTCGGTAGAGGATAATGAAATCTTGTCGGTTTAATAACTAATGCCAAATAAAATTTGGCAGAGTCTAGTTGTTCCGAAGGAGTCTAGATGGCTTCTTAAATCACTGTGTACCCTACTCTTAGTGGTGATGTCGGTTAGCTCTACGACTTGCATGGCATCGGCAGCCGAATACGATTTTAATATAAAGTCCCAGCGCGCAGACAAAGCGTTGATTCGGTTGGCGAGAAAAGTTGGTTTGCCAGTCTTGTTCCCAAACGATCAGATTAGCAATCGCTATAGCAATTCAGTTCTGGGCAGATATGACTTAAACACAGCGATTAAGATCCTATTAGAGGGTACGGGTTTGGAAGCCCGCACCGATCATTCAGGGCAGCTACTTATAAAAATATTTAGTGAACCTGAGAAAGAGAACATGACCCCTAAACCTAGAAAGAAGAGTTTGTTAGCCGCTTTTTTTGGAGCGGTTTTCACAGCCAGCACGCCACCGGTGCAAGCGCAAAGTGACGCATCTGAAGCGGTCGGCCTAGAAGAAATTGTAGTAACCGGCTCGCGCATTCGCAGAGACCCATTGTCTGAAGCCTCACCGGTGATGAATATCGGGCTTGAGCAACTTGAACAAACCGGCCTTACCAATCTTGGCCAAGCACTACAGCAGTTGCCGATAACCGGCTCGGCGGTGAATTCACGATTTAATGTGCCGGGCAATTCTGGTTTTCCGCAGGACGGTTCAGGCATTGGTGCTGGCGCCACGCAGTTGGCTCTGCGCAACGTTAATGCCAAACGTACGTTGATTTTGGTTGATGGCCGCCGTTGGGTTGCAGGTGCTTCTGCATCTGGCGTACCCAGTACAGTGGATTTGAACACCATTCCAGCGAACATGGTTGAGCGGATCGAAATTTTGCAGGGCGGTGCTTCGGCTGTGTACGGCTCTGACGCGATCAGCGGTGTAGTAAACATCATCACCGACACAAAGTTTGAGGGTTTGAAGTTCGACGCTCAGTTTGGTGAGTACCTGAGCGATGGCGATGGCAAAGATCGTGAGGTTTCCGCTCTTTGGGGTGGTGGCACAGACAGAACGCATGTCGTTGTAAGTGCCAGTTATCAGGAAGAAGGAGGAGTGTTTACAGCTGATCGGGCGGTTTCGGCCTTTCCGGTAGCGAACACCACAAGCTGCGACGTAACTGGTACTCGATGTTCCTCTTTTACACCGCAAGGCCGCTTTGTGTTGGGGCCAAATTTCGGCTTTCAAGATTCAACGATTAACATCGGCACCTTGAATGACGGCGGCGCTAATGTTCCTGTATTTGTTCCTGGCGACCCAAATGGTGGCGATTTTAGCGCGTTTACCGCGGCCGATAGGTTTAACTACAACGGCGAACAGTTCAACTATCTACGCACACCGAACGAACGCTTCAATTTATATACCCATATTAGTCACGAGGTAAGTGACAATCTGGATGCGTTTTTTAGAGCCTCGTACACTAAACGCGAATCCGACACGCGTGGCGCGCCTGAGCCTCTTTGCTTTGGCAACGGTTGTGGAACAACGCTTACCACTAACTTCTTTGTTTCTCGTTTAAATCCTTTTAACCCATTTGGTGTGGATTTATCGGTTGCTAATGGGAACCTCGAGTTCTTTGGTCGCAGGCCACTTGAATCAGGCCCAAGATTATTTTCGCAAGAAGCGGAAACGTTGTTTCTGAGTACGGGTTTGGAAGGTGAATTTGAAGCTGGTGATCGCACACTCTATTGGGATGCATCGATCGGTTACGGAGACAACCAAGGTGAGCAGTCAAAACAAAATTCTCATAATGCGAGAAATTTGCTAATTGCGTTGGGTGATCCGAGTGTTTGTGCTGCAACCCCGGGTTGCGTGCCGTTTAATTTCTTTGGTGGTCAAGGGCCCGACGGACAAGGTTCGATCACACAAGAGATGTTGGATTTTGTTACTTACACGCAACAAGACTCGAGCGAACAGCAATTGCTTGATTTGGCTATGAATATCTCTGGCGATATCTTCACCGTTCCGGCGGGCGAAGTGGCGTTTGCGGCGGGTATTGAATACCGTGATCAAGAAGGTCGTTTTATCGCAGACCCAATCGCGGAACGTGGTGATACAGCCGGTATTCCAGCTGGCTCCACCATTGGTGAATTTGATGTTACCGAAATCTATGGTGAACTGAACATTCCGCTGATTGCCGAAGCCAGTTTTGCAAAGAGCTTGGAGGCAAGCGTCGCTTTGCGTTCTTCCGACTACAGCACTTCAGGCAGTGAAAGTACCTATAAGGCTGGCCTACTGTGGCAAGTGACGGATGGCTTCTCTTTACGCAGCTCCGTTTCGACAGGGTTTCGCGCTCCGGGCATTGGCGAGTTGTTCGGTGGTGCTGCCCGAGAAGACTTCACGTTTACCGATCCTTGCGCTGACTTCTTAGGGCAACTTGGTTCAGCTAACGGAGGCCGAGATTCGGCACAGCCGCAAAACATTATCAATACGTGTCAATCTCTCGGTGTGCCTGCCGGGCTCGCGCAGACCAACCCGCAGTTGTCTGCCATTTCAGCGGGTAATTCGGATCTTAAGGCCGAGACATCAGACAGTTTCACCGCTGGTTTGGTTTTCAGCCCCGAGGTGAGCTGGGCAAGCAATTTTACGATTACCGCCGATTACTATGATCTTGACATCGACGATGCCGTGCAAGGTCGAAGCCCTGGTGATGTGATCACCGCCTGCGTTAACACCGGTGATCCTGGTTTCTGTAACTTGGTTCAGCGTACATCTTCAGGCCGAATCGATTTGGTTGACAACCAGCTACAGAATATTGGCTCGATCGAATCATCGGGTTACGATATTGGTGTAAGCTTCAGTTCGAACGAAACAAGTATTGGTTCGTTTAGCTCGCGTTTCAATGCAACTATTTTGGATGAATATATCGAGCGCACACCAAATCCGGATGGTTCCGAAACGGTTACTGACCGAACCGGTACGCATACCAATGAGACTTTCGAACGTGCTTTTCCTGAGTTGCGGGCAACCTCAACGATTGGCTGGCGTTCAAGCAGCGACCGTTGGAATGGTTCCATGACCTTCCGTTATGTTGACGATATGGAAACTGCCAATAATGAAGAGTTGGATTCCGCTTTGTTTACCGATATGCAGCTTAGCTATATGCCTGATTTCGCAGACGATGCCGTTACCATTACGCTTGGTTTCAATAACATTTTTGACGAGGAGCCACCAGTGCTAAACACCAGTTTAGTAGGTGTGAGCTTGGTCTCTCATGATATTCCAGGCACCGTCGGTTACTTGCGATTTAAGTATCAACCGCAGTAGTACTATGCAATTTTTCTTTATATAGAAATGGCCCGGAAACGGGCCATTTTTTTAGCGCGGCAATACTTCTAAAATCAAAACCAGCTTTTCAAAATGGTTAGTCTCTAGGAGATACTAAATTCCAGTTCTTTACCTCCTCATAGATCACAGCGGTTTCGATGTGTGCAACTTCGGGCCGTTCGGCAAAGGAATCTAATACGAAATCGCGTAGTGTTTCGGCGTCTTTCACCCCGATATGAACCATAAAGTCGTTGGCGCCACTTAAATGATAAACCTGTAGTACTTCGCTGAAACTTAGTACGTATTGTTGAAATGCTTCGAGACCAACTCTTGAATGTTGGGCTAGGCGGATAGCGACCATAGCTTGCAAGCCAATGCCTAAGGCAGCGAGATCCACTTCTATGTGTGCACCGCGAATATAGTTGCGTGCCCGCAGATAGCGAACACGTTCAAGGCATGACGACGGCGCTAAACCGACTTGTTCGGCTAACTCTTTATTGGTCATCCGAGCATTGTTCCTTAGTGCGGCGATAATTTCGAAGTCTATTTGGTCTAGCTCACTCATTGGCGGTTAAATCGAATTTAATTCGGAGAAGGTTTATTTTATAAAATATTGTATATGATTGAGGTGATATAAACGAATTTCGATAACGTGCTCTACTATGTCTCAATCACAGAAATCCTTGTTTGAATCCGCTAAAAAGCTCTCACCTCGTCGTAACTCCACGCAAGCGAGTGACGTGCGTGAACTGGCGGCTGAGCAACTTAAACATTTCAATATAGAAGTCGACGGTGACTTAGGCCACGCCTTATTGAATGCCGTTGAGCGTGTGTATGAGTGTCAGGGGAATGTTGAGTTGATGTGGCAAGAGGCGCAGGCGAGTATGCACTCGCTCGACGCACAGGAAAAAGCCGCGCTGTTTAACGCGAAGAAATTCTTGTCGTTTCAGCTGGCAAAAGTATTGGATACCCTCCAGAACCCGTTTCGTAGCAGTTACCAGAGTTTGGGGTATTCGCAATCTACCTTGAGCGCTAAATCGTCTTACCCTGTGTTTGATAATGTGAATGCCATATTCTCGGCCACGCCAGCGATTACGCGCACTGCGACTTATATTTACGCTTGTGCCGAGTGGATTAGTGATGCGTTTGAAGGCAAAGAGATGATGCTCGATATCTATTCTCGTTTGCTTAATCCAACGTCTATTTCCTTGGCTAATCATATTGTGGACCTAGAAGCAGGCCCCAATGCAGGCGAGTACCTTGCGTGGAACTTTAATAGTGGCATGGCCGCGATCGATGCGACCTTGTCGCACGTGCTTGGTCATGAAGATATCTTGATAGCCAGTCAAAATATTTATGGTGGTGCGCACCAATTGATTCACGATTGGTTTGCTAAACCCTCCAATTTGAACGTGGCGGTAAAGCAATATGGCGGCGAAGAAACTCAAGGCTTTATTGACGCGCTGGCGGAGGTGCGGGAGATTTATTCAGATAGGCTTGCGGTGGGAAAACAAATTTATTTGTACATTGAGTCACCGTGTAACCCACATGGTTATGTGTTGGATGTGCCCGAATTATGTCGTTTGGCGCATGAGGCGGGTGTGCGAGTGATACTCGACGCAACGGTTGGCACGCCATTTTTAGTACAGCCTCTACAACGAGAGAATGAAAATGAGCGGCCTGACTTCGTAATCCACAGTTACACTAAGGATTTGACGGGCTCAGGTTCGGTAATCGCTGGCTGTGTGATTGCGCGTAATGAAGACATGTTTATTCCCAAGGGCGTGGACGGTTGGGACAACACCATGTTTTGGAACGTGTACTACGTTAAAGGTGCGTTTTTGAACGCAGATACCGCGTTTGAGGTGATGGCGGGCATGCGCACCCTGGAAGTTCGCATGTTAAAAAAATGTATCACCACGCAAATATTTGCCATGTTTATGGATTCGCATCCGATGATCAAAGTGAACTGCAATGGCCTGACTAACAACAAGAACCGCGCTTTGGCGGAGGACAACTTATTTTTAGGTTTCCCTTCGGGCTTATTTACCGTGGATATGGGTAAAGAAGTACCAGATGACGCTTTTCACCGGTTCTTTGATTGTCTAGAGCCGGCGTTTTCTCACATGATCAGTTTAGGGCAGACGAACAGCATCGTAAGTTGCCCAGGGCTAACGACACACTCTGAATTGAACGCAGAACAACAACAAGAAGCACAAATTTTCCCAACGACGATTCGTTTTGCAATGGGCATCGAAAACCCGATAGATTTGATTGAGCACATCGTTACTGCGACCAAACTCTCCATTGATCAGGCTATACCTGATTTTTCTTCGCAGTTTATGTCTATAGAAGATGCGCGTAAGATGGCGAGAGAAGTTTACGTTGATATGCATCGTCGTTATAGCGAAGTTATGATTTAAGTCGACTCGCAAGTTACGTCTATTTTATTACTTAACTAGTTCAGGTTATCTGCCCATGAGCCAAGCGTTTATTAATCATCTGCAATCACAAATAGCCGAAGTGCGTGAAGCCGGTTTGTACAAAGACGAGCGTGTCATCACCTCGGCACAGCAAGCTGAGGTAGCCGTAGAGGGCGGAGCGCAAGTTCTCAACTTTTGCGCCAACAACTACCTTGGTCTAGCGAATCATCCAAGCCTTATTGAAGCGGCCAAGGCCGGCATGGACGACCACGGTTTTGGAATGGCGTCAGTGCGTTTTATCTGTGGTACCCAAGACCGCCATAAATTACTTGAAAGCAGGCTCAGCGAATTTCTAGGAATGGAAGACACGATTCTGTATTCATCGTGCTTTGATGCTAATGCTGGTTTGTTCGAGACCTTACTAGGCCCCGAAGACGCAATTGTTTCAGACGCACTAAATCATGCCAGTATTATCGATGGGGTGCGCTTATGCAAAGCTAAGCGCTTTCGCTATGCCAACAACGACATGGCAGAGTTAGAGGCACAGCTTGTTGCGGCGACCGAGGCTGATGCGCGGTTCAAATTGATCGCAACTGATGGTGTTTTTTCAATGGACGGTGTGATTGCCAACCTCAGTGCGATTTGTGATTTGGCTGATAAGTACGGCGCAATGGTAATGGTTGACGATTCTCACGCCGTTGGTTTTATTGGAGAACATGGTCGTGGCACGCATGAATATTGTGACGTGATGGGCCGGGTAGACATTATTACTGGCACTTTAGGCAAGGCCATGGGCGGTGCGTCTGGCGGCTTTACCTCCGCTAAGAAAGAGGTTGTTGAATGGTTAAGGCAGCGCTCTCGGCCTTACTTGTTTTCAAACTCCTTGGCGCCAGCCATTGTTTCTGCCTCGTTACGGGTGCTGGAGTTATTAGCCGATGGCGATGAGCTACGCGGTAAATTGCGCCACAATAGTGCGCATTTTAGAACGCGGATGAGCGACGCTGGCTTTACCTTAGCCGGCGCGGATCACGCCATCATTCCGGTTATGTTGGGTGATGCAAAATTGGCAGCCGAGATGGCTGACCGTATGTTAGACAAAGGAATCTATGTAGTCGGGTTTTCTTTCCCGGTTGTGCCCAAAGGACAAGCGCGCATACGCACACAAATGTCGGCTGCGCATACAATTGAACAAGTTGATATGACTGTGGATGCGTTTATCGACGTCGGAAAAACAATGGGTGTTATCGAATGAAAGCACTATCAAAATTGCATGCCGAAAAGGGCATATGGATGACTGAAGCCGAGGTGCCAACGGCCGGCCCCAATGACTTATTGATCAAAATACGGAAAACCGCCATTTGTGGTACAGATATACATATTTATAGCTGGGATGAATGGTCACAAAACACGATTCCTGTTCCGATGATTGTTGGCCACGAATACGTTGGTGAAGTCGTTGGTATGGGCCAAGAGGTGCGCGGATTTGAACTGGGTGACAGGGTGTCTGGAGAAGGTCATATTACGTGCGGGCACTGTCGCAATTGCCGCGCCGGTCGGCGGCACTTATGTCGGAACACGGTTGGAGTTGGTGTGGATCGCCAGGGCGCATTTGCTGAGTTTTTGGTCATCCCAGCATTTAATGCGTTCAAAATTCCTGACAATATCAGTGATGACTTAGCCGCCATTTTCGACCCATTTGGGAACGCTGTACACACCGCATTGTCGTTTAATCTGACGGGTGAAGATGTGCTGATTACCGGTGCCGGGCCAATTGGAATTATGGCGGCGGCTGTTGCCAAGCACGTTGGTGCGCGGCATGTGGTGATCACAGACATAAATGAGTACCGCTTAGAATTAGCGCGCAGCATGGGCGCAACTCGTGCCGTCAATGTCGCGACCGAGCGCATTGCAGATACCATGCAAGAACTGGGCATGACCGAAGGCTTCGATGTAGGTATGGAAATGTCAGGAGTGCCGGCAGCTTTTACCAGTATGCTTGAAAATATGAATCATGGCGGCAAGATCGCAATGCTTGGTATTCCACCTAAAGACATGGCAATCGATTGGAATAAAGTGATCTTCAAAGGCTTGGAAATTAAAGGCGTATACGGGCGTGAAATGTTCGAAACCTGGTACAAAATGGCCAGCTTGATTCAATCAGGTTTGGATTTAACACCGATGCTGACACACAACTTTCCAGTAGATAACTTTCTTAAAGGCTTTGAGCTGATGGCGTCTGGGCGAACTGGCAAAGTGATTTTGGATTGGCGCTAAAAACTCAGCACGAGTCGATGTAGAGCTTCTAAAAGTATCTACCCTCCCTTGTCTACTGCCAGGGGGAGGGCTCTTACTAAAGTTACCGTTTCACAATCTCACCATTTTTGACGACGACATCAACAGTTTCTAAAATGGTAATGTCTTCTAAAGGGTTGCCTTTCACCGCGATCATATCGGCAAATTTTCCGACTTCTAAACTGCCAAGATTTTCGGGCTCTCCAAGCAGGTCAGCAGCGTGTACAGTGGCCGATCGAATGGCTTCGATTGCTGGCATGCCTTGGTCCACCATCAGTTTGAATTCTTTGGCGTTGTCTCCGTGATAGGAGACGCCGCTGTCAGTGCCGAAGGCGATTTTTACGCCAGCCTGATAAGCTTTTGCGAAATTTGTTTTTAGTTGC